>JBDSKT010000356.1:0-7136 GCA_039916765.1 Sphingomonas sp. | reverse complement strand
CTTGGCCACCTTCCGCGAACAGATCGGCCACCGCGGCATCGGCTTCGGCGCGGGTCATCGCCACCGTCACGCCCTTGCCCGCGGCGAGCCCGTCCGCCTTGACCACGACCGGCGCCCCGAACCGGTCGAGCGCGGCGGTCGCCTCGGCCAGCGAGCGGACCCGCACATAACCGGCGGTCGGGATGCCGGCGCCGTCGCATAGATCCTTGGTGAACCCCTTCGACCCCTCAAGCCGCGCCGCCGACGACGACGGCCCGAACACCGCGATGCCCGCCGCGCGCAACGTATCCGCCAGCCCGGCGACCAGCGGCGCTTCGGGCCCGATGACCACCAGCCCGATATTTTCTCTCCGGCAGAATGCCGCCGCCGCGGCACCTTCGCCAACATCCGGCGCGACCAGCTCGGCATGCTCGCCAATTCCGGGGTTTCCCGGCGCGGCGAACAATTTCCCGAGCAGCGGAGATTGCGCCAGCTTCCACGCGAGCGCATGCTCGCGGCCACCAGATCCGATCAGCAGGACGTTCATGGCCGACCCTTTTTCCGACGACACCCAAGACGATATGGGCCGGCTGGTAGCCGAGCCGATGGCCGGCGACAACGCCGCGCCGATGGGAGTCGGCGAACTGGCCATGAAGCTCAAACGCGTGGTTGAAGGCGAATTCGGCCATGTCCGCCTCCGCGGCGAGATATCGGGTTACAAAAGGGTCGCATCCGGGCACGCATATCTCAGCCTGAAGGATGATAATGCGGTGATCGATGGGGTGATCTGGAAGGGCCAGGTCAGCCTGATCCCGTTCCAGCCGCAGGACGGGATCGAGGTGATCGCCACGGGCAAGATCACGACATATCCCGGCCGATCCAAGTACCAGATCGTGATCGACCGGATGGAGTTGGCGGGCGAGGGCGCGCTGATGGCGCTGCTTGATAAGCTCAAGGCCTCGCTTGCCGCCGAGGGGATGTTCGATACCAGCCGCAAGAAAACGCTGCCGTTCTTGCCCCGCACGATCGGCGTGGTGACCTCGCCGACCGGGGCCGTGATCCGCGACATCCTCCACCGGCTGGAGGATCGCTGCCCGACGCACGTCATCGTCTGGCCGGTGAAAGTGCAGGGCGCGGGCGCGGCCGAGGAGGTCGCCGCCGCCATTGCCGGGTTCGATGCGATGCCGACAGGCCAGCGCCCCGACCTCGTCATCGTCGCGCGCGGCGGCGGATCGGTCGAGGATTTGTGGGCTTTCAACGAGGAGATCGTCGTCCGCGCGATCGCGGCCTGCTCGATTCCGCTCATCTCCGCCGTCGGCCACGAGACCGATACCACGTTGGCGGACCATGCCGCCGACCTGCGCGCACCGACGCCCACGGCGGCCGCCGAGATCGCCGTTCCGGTGCTGGCCGATCTGCGGTTCGGACTGGCCGACCACGGGCAGCGCATCGAGCGCTGCGCGCGGCGCTATCACGAGCGCGGCCGTGAGCGGCTGGACGCGCTGATCCGCGTGATGCCCAGGCGCGATGCGCTGCTCGCTCCGCAACGCCAGCGCGCCGACGACCTCGGCGGTCGGCTCGATCGCGGTCTCGAACGCCGCATCACGGTGGCGCGCGGGGCGCTGGATCGCTCGGCGGGCGCGCTGCGGCCCGCATTGCTGGACCAGCGGCTCGCCCGCGCGCGCGACCGACTGGAGGGCCTTCGCCGCCTTTTGGAGGCCGCGCATCCCGAGGCGCCGCTGGCACGCGGCTATGCCTGGGTGCAGGCGCGAAGCAGCGGCAAGGTCGTCGCCGGGGCCGAAGCGGCGCGCGCGGCGGGCGCCGTAACGCTCCACTTCCGGGACGGTCAGGTCGATGCCAAGGTTGAGCGCGCGGGCGGCAAGACATATGGCAAGCCGAAAGCGGCGGCGCCCGACCAACCGACCTTGCTCTGAAACCGGACCCGAACGAATGTTGATGTCGAACAGCGACCGCGCCGCCAAGCTATATTACATGGCCAATGCCTTTCGTGTTCTGGCGACTGGCGACCACGTGATCTGTGCCGCCTCGGGCGCGGCCATCCCGCTCGAGGATCTGCGTTACTGGAGCGTTGCCAAGCAAGAGGCGTACGCCACCGCCGAATTGGCGACCAGGGCAATGGCACCGCGGTGACGCGGGGATGTCGCTGGATCCTCGCATTGCCGGCACTGATCGTGTTCGGCGCGTATGGCGATGCCAAGGCGCAGCGCAAGGCGTCGCCGCCGCCCACCGAGGACGCTAGGAATGCCACGCCGCGTGAGGATGCGGGGCGTTCCACGTTCGCCTACTCCGGCAGCATGGTGCAGGGCGGCGTCGTCATCGGCATCGCGCCCGCGCGTGCGACGGTCCTGACGTTCAACGGCGTCGCGATCCCCATTGCCGCCGATGGGCGTTTCGTGATCGGGTTCGACCGCGACTCCGCCGACGCCGCCGAGCTTGTTGCGACATTGGATGACGGTCGGCGCGTCCGCGACACCTTGCCCGTCGCGCGCCGTCACTGGAATATTTCGCGGCTCGATAGCTTGCCCAAGACACCGCTGCCGCAACCGGAATTCGATCGCTTGCGCCCCGCCGAGCTAGCACAGATCGCCGGAGCGCGCCGCATGGACACCGACGCCGGCGGCTGGCGACAGCCCTTTCGGTGGCCGGCCACCGGGCGGATCTCGACGCTGTTCGGGTCGCAACGTATCTACAAGAACGGCGAGGCGGGATCGTATCACGGCGGTCTCGACATCGCTGTGCCGCAAGGAACACCGGTGCTTTCCCCGGCCGATGGCGTGGTGATCCTCACCGCCGACCATCCGTTCACGCTCGAGGGCAATCTGCTGATGGTCGATCATGGGATGGGGCTGAACAGTGCCTTCCTCCATCTGTCGCGGATAGCCGTCCATGTCGGGCAGCATGTCTCGCGCGGCGAGACGATCGGCTGGTCAGGCATGACCGGCCGCGCGACCGGCCCACATCTCCATTGGAGCTTGCAATGGCGCGGCGCCAAGCTCGACCCGCTGCTCGCCACCGGGCCGATGGTTGGTGGGGAGTAAGGGCAGACCGCCAATTAACGAAGGCGTGTGCCCCGATAGCTGACGCCATCGACCGTCATAAAATAGTTTCCGAGTGCGCCTTTACGTATGCGAATCTTGTCGCCGCTACGGGGCGGGAAATTCATCGGGTCGGTTGTCTGCCAAACGGCATCCTCTTGATCCGTGAGGCGGATTTCATACCGATTGTTTGCGGCAGGCCTGGTAGATGAAACCGTCGTATTGAGTTCCGTGAATTCGTCCCGACCATCGCTGCTGAGCAAACCAATCCTCGGTATGGTAAAACCAAACAGGGTGCGTTTCGCCAAACGAATATCTGCGCGATCGAGGATACGAACATCCTTTGAGTCAATCGCAGCTTGCAAGGCAAGCGCGGCGCGATCGAAACATGCGGCTCGAGGGTCCGCCTGCGTGAGTTTTCGGCAAGTTTCGAAGGTTGCCATCACCCTAGCCGAGGCGCCGTCCGATTGGGCAGATGCCTGACCGGTATACGCCATGGCCCCAGCCGACAGGAACACCAAACGAAAGACCACCACTATCTTCATCTCAAAAGTTTTAGGCGGGTATGGCGCGGACAGCAAGACGTGGTGTTGCAAAGTTATTACACTGTGCCCGGAATATTTGGCCCGCGCTCCGGGATCGTTGCGGGCGCGCCATTTCGCCGCTAGCGATCGCACAATGCGGTCAGACCACTGGCCCGAACGCGTTTGATTATCAAGGTTCCGGGCGATCCCGGGGGATTTTAGAGGGGATTTGACATATGCTAGCGCAGTATCGCTCACGTTTGCTGACATCGACCTTGCTCGTTGGCGCGGCAGTGATAGCGACTCCGTCTTTCGCGCAAACCGCAGACCCTGCGAGTCAGCCGAAGACCGGCGTTCAGAGCAATGATCCGGCCGCTCCTGCTGCCGGCGTGTCTACGCAGGACTCGGCGCCACCCGCCGGCCAGACGAGCGGGGGCGACATCGTTGTCACCGGCACCCTAATCCGCAATCCCAACCTGATTGCGTCCAGCCCCGTCGCCGTCGTTGGTCAGGAGGAAATCAATCTTCGTCAGACCAACACCGCAGAAGAAATCCTTCGCGATCTGCCGGGCGCGGTGCCGAGCATCGGTTCGGCTGTTAATAACGGTAACGGCGGTTCGTCGTTTGCCGATCTTCGCGGTCTCGGCAATTTTCGCAACGTCGTTCTGCTCGATGGCAATCGCCTTGTACCGTCGAGCACGGTTGGACGCGTCGATCTCAACAATATTCCGCTTGCGTTGGTCGAGCGCGTCGACACGCTGACGGGCGGCGCTGCCACGACCTACGGCGCTGACGCGGTGTCGGGCGTCATCAACTTTATCACTCGGTCGGACTTTTCGGGAATGGAGCTTGGTCTTTCCAAGCAGATTACGGAAAGAGGCGATGGCCCAGTATCGCGCGCCGATCTGACCGTCGGCGCCAATTTTGACGATGGTCGCGGCAATGCGGTGTTGTCGATTGGCTACCAAAAAGCCGACCCAGTATATCAGGGCGCGCGCAAGTTCTCGGTCAACAATTACACGTCGACGACTGGTGCTGCGGGTGGTTCGGGAACCACGGTGCCGGGGCGCTTTACGTTGGGCTCTGCGTTCAACACGATACGCCCGGACGGTTCGCTGACTCCTTATAAGAAATCCACGGACGCGTTTAACTTCAACCCTTACAATATTTTCCAGACGCCGTTTGAGCGTTACAACATCTACGCTGCCGCGCATTATGACGTGTCTGACAATATCGAAGTTTATTCACGCGGTATGTTCTCGAAGAACAAGGTCGACACGATTATTGCGCCATCGGGCTTGTTTAGTTCGGTTGTAACTGTTCCTCTCAGCAATCCATTCTTGCCGGCTGCGGCGCGCGCGCAGTTCTGCGCTAACAACGACTTCGACTTCAACACTCCGGGAGTTCAGACTCTAACGCCTGCACAGTGTAATGCGGGCGCGCTTGCTACCAACCCGAACGATCCCAATTTTCGCGCTTTCACGACGACCGTCGGGCGCAGGACGACTGAGCTCGGGCCGCGCCTTTCGCACTTTACGACCCAGTTTTTCGATTATCGCGCGGGCGTGAAAATCGGACTGACCAAGTCTATCAATTTAGACCTCAACGGATCGTACGGCGAGTCTGAGAACCGTCTGCTGGTTTCAGGGTTTACGCTTACGTCACGTATACGCACTGCCGTTTACACTAGCAGCGCTACTTCGTGTAACCTCGGGCCGTCTCCCACGATCACTGACCCATCGAACGGGCTAACGATCGCTGGCGCCGGTGCAGGTACGACAGCCGGAAGCGGCTGCGTTCCGCTCAATTTGTTTGGTCCTGATGGGTCAATCACTCCTGCGATGGCATCATATATCACTGCAGCTTCGTCCTCGGTGCAGCAATCCACCTTGGCCCAGGCGCGTGCCGTGGTCAGTGGTGATGTCGGCGCCTCACTGCCTTGGGCGGCCAATCCGATCGGGTTTGCGCTCGGTGCGGAATATCGACGCTATTCGGCGTCGCAGACGGCAGATACCTTGGCAAACACCGCTGGCGAATTGGGCGGCGCCGGTGGGGCGACGGCGAATTTCTCGGGTGGTTATGACGTGAAGGAAGCCTATGGCGAGTTAATCGCGCCGATCGTCCAGGATGCGCCGGGCTTCAAGAGTCTGACGCTTGAGGCGGGCATTCGGTACTCTTCCTACAAAGTGTTCGCCCCCAATTCGCCTTCGTACAACACCACAACTTACAAGCTTGGTGGTAGCTGGGAGACATTTGGCGGCATCAAGCTCCGTGGAAACTATCAGCGGGCGGTTCGGGCACCGAATATTGCCGAGCTTTTCTCGCCCAACAACACTGGCTTGACCAACCTGTCGACCGATCCATGCGCGGGTCAGGCACCTGTCAATAATGCTAATTTGCGAGCTGTCTGTCTGGCGCAGGGAGCACCAGCGGCATCGATCGGGGCCATCACGAACCCAACTTCGGCGCAAGCCAATGCTACGTCGGGTGGCGGAACCTATCTCCGCCCGGAAACGTCGGATAGCTTCACGGGCGGTGTCGTGCTTCAGCCGCGCTTCGTGCCGGGCTTTTCGCTCACCGTTGATTATTATAATATCAACATCAAGAATGCGATCTCGACGCCTACGCCAAATGACGTTGTAAATAATTGCTTCAATAATATTACGGCGAGCAGCGCGACCAATCCTCTTTGCTTGTTGTTGAAGCGTGACCCAGTGTTGGGTACGCTCAGTGGTGATCCGGCTACGACCCCAGGGCTGCTGTTCCCCGCATCTAACTCGGGTCATATCCTGACCGATGGTATCGACGTTGGTGTTACGTATCGCCGAAATCTCGGTTTTGCCAAGCTCAACTTGAGCTTCCAAGGCAACTGGACTCACCGGTCGATTTTCCAATCGACGGTGCCGGGTTCGGTTATTCCGCCAGGATATGTCGGCGCAGGCACGGTTGTTCCGGCTTCGCAGTATCGGGAGTGTGTAGGCCTCTACAGCACAAGCTGCGGTTCGCCTGGTTCGGCCGGCCCCTCTTCTGCCGCTGGATCGCTTCAGCCGAAATTCACCTGGAACCAGCGTACGACGCTAACTTTTGGTCCGATCGACTTCTCGCTGCTATGGCGCCACATCGGTGAGATGAATGCGGAGCCGGGAGTTGTGGCGTTCAAGGGAACGATCCAGCGCGGCGCACTAGCCGGGCAAACCGTCGATTTTAGTCATATAAAGCCGTATGATTATTTCGACTTTTCGACCCGGTTCGGGGTTGGTGAGCATTTCGACCTTACCTTTACAGTGCAAAATCTGTTTGACCGCGATCCGCCGATCACCGGATCGACGATTGGTTCAACGACGTTTAATAGCGGAAATACGTACCCATCGACGTACGACACGCTTGGTCGTCGCTTCGCGGTCGGTGCACGCGTCAAGTTCTAAGCATTATGGGAGACTGATTGGGGCGGCCTTCGGGTCGCCCCTTTTTTTGTGCCTTAATTCAGGTCAGTGGTCGAAGCCGAGCCGGTCAACCCAAGGCTGTAGGATGGGGAGTATAGGCACCAAGTATTCTCGATAACGGCGCCATTGTCCCC
>JBDSKT010000355.1:0-7897 GCA_039916765.1 Sphingomonas sp. | reverse complement strand
ATCGACCACGACCAGGCGGCGAGCATGGAAAAGAAGAAGCAAGAGGGGTATTTCTGATGGGGGCGGAATATGCTCCCGATGCGCTGATCGCGTCCGATATCGGCGAATACCTCGCGCGTCACCGCGCCAAGACGCTGCTGCGCTTCATCACCTGCGGCTCGGTCGATGACGGCAAATCGACGCTGATCGGGCGGCTGCTCTACGATACGAAGACCATTTTCGCCGACCAGCTCGCCAGCCTCGAAGCGGATAGCAAGCGCGTGGGCACGCAAGGAGGCGAGATCGACTTCGCGCTGCTGGTGGACGGCCTCGCCGCCGAGGGCGAGCAGGGCATCACGATCGACGTCGCCTACCGTTTCTTCTCAACCGAGCGGCGCAAGTTCATCGTCGCCGATTGTCCGGGGCACGAGCAATATACCCGCAACATGGTCACCGGTGCCTCGACCGCCGACCTCGCGGTGATCCTGGTCGATGCGCGCAAGGGCGTATTGACCCAGACGCGGCGCCACACGCACATCGCGCACCTGCTCGGCATCCGCCACATCGTGCTGGCGGTGAACAAGATGGATCTGGTCGGGTACGAGCGGCAGGCGTTCGACCGCGCGGTGCTCGCCTACCGCGCCTTCGCCAGCGAACTCGGCATCGCCGACTTCACCGCGATCCCGCTATCGGGGTTCAAAGGTGACAATGTTGCCGCGCACGGCGACATGATGCCGTGGTACGAGGGACCATCGCTGATCGAGCATCTCGAGGCTGTCGAGATCGATGTCGAGACGGATCGCGCCAAGTCTTTTCGTCTTCCCGTTCAATGGGTTAACAGGCCTGATCTGGATTTTCGCGGGTTTGCCGGGCTGGTGGCGGGCGGGTCGGTTCGGCCGGGCGACGCGGTGCGGGTGTTGCCATCGGGCAGGATGACGCACGTCGCGCGGATCGTGACGATGGATGGCGATCTGCCAAAAGCGGTCGCGGGCCAATCGGTTACGCTGACCCTCGCCGACGAGGTGGATTGCTCGCGCGGCGACGTGATCGCGGCGGCGGGCGACCCTCCGGAAGTGTCCGATCAGTTCGAGGCGACGATCGTGTGGATGGCTGATGAGCCGCTGCTACCGGGGCGCCCCTATTGGCTGAAGTTGGCGGCCCAGCGGGGGACGGTGACGATTCAGCCGCCCAAATACCGGATCGACGTCAACACGCTCGAGCAGATGGCGGCGAAGACGCTCGAGCTGAACGACATCGGCGTCGCGACGATCGCCACCGACAAGCCGATCGTGTTCGAACCCTATGAGGAGCGCGGGGCCAGCCCGAACCGGGCGCTGGGCGGCTTCATCCTGATCGACAAGGAAACGGGCGCCACCGTCGCGGCGGGGATGCTGCACTTCGCGCTGCGCCGCGCGCAGAATGTCCACCGCCAGGCGTTCGACATCGCGCGCGAGCATCATGCGCGGATCAAGAACCAGACGCCGATGGTGCTGTGGTTCACCGGCCTCTCCGGCGCGGGCAAATCCACCATCGCCAACCTGGTCGAGAAGAAGCTCGCGCGGATGAACCGCCACACCTTCCTGCTCGACGGCGATAATGTGCGCCACGGCCTCAACCGCGATCTGGGTTTCACCGATGCCGACCGCGTTGAGAATATCCGCCGCGTCGGCGAGGTCGCGCGGCTGATGACCGATGCCGGGCTGATCGTCATCACCGCGTTCATCTCGCCGTTCCGCGCCGAGCGCGAGATGGTGCGGGCGATGATGGCGCCGGGCGAATTCGTCGAGGTGCACATCGACAGCTCGCTGGCCGCGGCCGAAGCGCGCGACGTGAAGGGACTGTATGCCAAGGCGCGATCGGGGGCGCTCAAGAACTTCACCGGCGTCGATTCTCCCTATGAGGCGCCCGAGAATCCCGACCTGCGCATCGACACCGGCGCGATGACGGCCGAGCAAGCCGCCGATGCGATCGTCGACCGGTTCTTTCCATAGCGTCGCCGCACGCCGGCCCGGGCGTTTCGAACCAAAATATCGCCGCTCGGTAACGCTGTGCTTGCCACGCGGCGCCGATCGGCGGAAACGAGCGCCAACCTCCCCCGGGACAAAGGATCATCGATGCGCCGCCTGGTTACCCTGATCGCACTGACCTCCACCGCCTCCGCAGTGCATGCCGCGCCCGACGCGCCTTCCCCGATCCTGACCACGCCCGAGGCGAAAGACGTGTTGAGTTACGCCCGGCCCGAAATCGCGCGCGTCACCCATGTCGATCTCGACCTGACGGCGGATTTCGCCGCTCACGTCATGCGCGGCACCGCCGTGCTGGATATCCTTGCTGCGCCCGGCGCGCACGAGATCGTGCTCGATGACGACAAGCTGGTCATCACGAAGATCACCGACGCGGCCGGGCGTCCGCTCAAATGGTCGGTCGGTGCCTACGAGGCCGACAAGGGCGCGCCGCTCTCGGTCGAGCTCGGAACGGCGCGACGGATCGTCGTCACCTACCGGTCGGAGCCCGGCGCAAGCGCGCTTGGCTGGCTGCCGCCGTCGCTGACCGCGGGGAAGGTGAAGCCGTATCTCTACAGCCAGGGCGAGGCGACCAACAATCGCAGCTGGATTCCGACCCAGGACAGCCCCGGTATCCGCCAGAGTTGGAGCGCCAAGATCACCGTCCCGGCCGATCTCACGGCGGTGATGAGCGCCGAGCGGCTGACTCCCGGCGGCGAGCCTGCCGCCGGCGGCCTGCACAGCTACCGGTTCCGCATGGACCATAATGTACCGCCCTATCTGATCGCGCTCGCGGTCGGCGATATCAAGTTCCGGCCGATCGACGCCGGCACCGGCATCTATACCGAGCCGTCTGTCCTGGCGAAGGACGCCGCCGAATTGTCCGACAATGGCAAGATGGTGAAAACCGCCGAATCGATCTACGGCAAGTATCGCTGGGGTCGCTACGACGTGCTGGTGCTGCCGCCGTCCTTCCCGTTCGGCGGGATGGAGAACCCGACGCTCACCTTCGCCACGCCGACGATCATGACTGGCGACAAGTCCAACGTCGATGTCATCGCGCACGAGCTGGCGCACAGCTGGTCGGGCAACCTCGTCACTAACGCGACTTGGTCGGACGTGTGGCTGAATGAGGGCTTTACGACCTATTTCGAGAACCGAATCGACGAGGCGCTGTACGGCAAGGAGCGCGCGGCGACGCTGGCGGACCTGTCGTGGGACGATTTGCAGCGCGACCTGAAGACCGCGCCCGACGTGAAGGCGACGCGGCTCCACGGCGACCCCGGCGGCACGTTCGGCCAGCTGGATTATACCAAGGGTTCGACCTTCCTGCGCACGATCGAATATACCGTCGGCCGCGCGCGGTGGGACGCGTATCTGCGCTCCTATTTCGACCGCCATGCCTTCCAGCCGCAGACCAGCGCGGGGTTCCTGGCCGATCTGCGCGCCAATCTGATCCACGGCGACAAGGCGCTCGAGGACAAGTTGCAGCTCGACCAATGGGTCTACGCGCCGGGGTTGCCGGGCAATGCGGTGCACGTGACGTCGGCGACTCTGGCGCGGATCGACGAGACGCTCGCCCGCGTCGCGTCGGGCGCGCCGATCGCGTCGGTCAATGCATCGCATTGGTCGACCCAGGAATGGCTGCGCTTCCTCAACGGGCTGCCGCGCCAGCAGACGCCGGGGCGGCTTGCGGAGCTCGACCGCTCGCTTGGCCTGTCGGCCTCGCCCAACCCCTATATCCGGTCGGCCTGGCTCGTCCTGGCAATCGGCAATCGCTACGATCCGGCGGTGCCGTCGATCGCGCAATACCTGCCGAGCGTCGGGCGCGGGCTGTTGATCCTGCCGGTCTATCGCGCGTTGAAGGAGCAGGGCGATTGGGGCATGCCCATCGCGCGCCGGGTCTACGCGACCGCGCGGAGCAACTATCATCCAACCGTCGTCGGGACGCTCGACAAGATGATCGACAAGAAGAGCTGAGCGCTAAAGCCCGGCCGCGGGTTCGCCGCGGCCAGGCCGGTCAGTCACGGCTAGAACGATCCGCTGACCTTGAGCGTGAAGATCGGCCCGACGAATTGGTGTTGGCGCTCGATAAAGGCGATCGGCGTGTCGTTCCGCCGGCCAGTATAGACAGTACGGTTATACCGGACATGACCGTTGTTGAGGTTGAAGACCTCGAAATTGACCTTCAGCCCCGCCACGTTCTTGAACTCGACAAAGGCGCTCGTATAGGGCCCCTCCCAGCCCTGGTTCACCTCGTCGAGGTAATAGCTCAGGCCGTAATGGTCGAACGACAGGCCGCCGCCCCAGGCGAACTGGGTGCCGGGCACATCGTGCCGCAGCGTCAGTTGGGCCCAGCGGTCATGCGTGTTGCTGATCGGGCGCGGCAGGCCGGTGAGCGGGTCGCGCACGCGACTGCGCTCGATCCCGAGATCGGCGTCGAGCTTGGCGCCGTGCCAGCCGATCGGATCGAACTGGATCGTGCTGACGCTTTCGATCCCGGTACGCGTCGCACGCGGCAGGTTGCCCACCGCGTCGCCATCGATCCCGACCGGGATGTGATCGACGATGTCCTCGATCCGGTAATGATAGACCTTCAGCCGGGTCTTGCCCCAGCGACCGAACGTGCGCCCGATCTCGCCCGTCGCTTCCCAGCTTTGTGGCGGGACGAGGTTGGGGTTGGCATCATTGGCGCGATTGTTGGTGATATCCTGGTTGGCGAGGAAATCGGAAAAGCTGATCTGGCCGACCCGGCGCTCGACTTTCAGGCTCGCCTCCCAGCCGGGACCCGGACGCCACGCCAGCGATGCGCTGCCCTTTGGACGGAAGAAGCTGCGCGGCTTGGTGCCGATGCCGCGCTCGCCGAGTTCGGAATATTCCGCGCCGCCGGCAAGCTGCAGGTCGAGATTGGGCGATAGCGGCCGGCTCAGCGCGGCGATGCTTTCGTAACGCGTTTCGGCGACGGTGCCGCTGCCCTGGGGGTACGGGATGTCGGCATACGTGCCATCGGGCTGGAGGCGGGCAAGCGTGCTGACTTGCTGGAACCGATTATCGGCGCGCTCGAGCGAGATCGTCCAGTCGTTCGGCCCGCCCTTCCAGTGATATTCGAGGCGTCCCACCGTCTCGGTCGTCTTGCCATCATAGCCGTAGCGGACGCCGTCGCTGGGCGCGCCGTTGTCGTAGACAGCGCGCTGATCGACGAGCGCCGGGGCGTGTTCGAAATGGCGAAGGCCGATCAGCTTGAGCCGGCCCCCGCCCACCGGCATCGAGACGTCGCCGTTCACGTCGTACCGAAAGCCCGAGGTGTGGCTGAGGCTGGCCCAGTCATAGTCGTTGCCGTCGGCGCGCACGCGGCGCTGAATGTTGGCGCCGCGCGACCAATAGGGATCGTAATCGACCGCTAGATTGGCCTGGACCGGCCCGTTGGCGCCATATTTGAAGAGCGCGGAGAGCTTGGCATCGTCGGTACTGTCATGCTGAACCTGGTCACGGCGTTCGATCAGCGCGCCCGTCGGTGACAGGATGCGGTAATCGTCGCCGCCCTCCGCGCCGCGCGACGGCTTGTTCTCGAGCGACAGCGTATAGTCCAGCGCGCCGGCGGTCCCGCTATAGCTGATCGACCCGGCCAGCCAGCGCGGCTCCGCGAAATGCGCCCGTATGGCGGGGCTCCAGCTGAAATTGACGCTGCCCTTGCGATCGGTCCTGAGGATCACGTCGGCGACCTCGCCCGTCAGGCCGGCGATCCCGAGCGAGGCCGCCTCCTTGATCTCGATCCGCGCGACATCGCCGGCGGGTACGCGCTGCAACTGCGCGGCGGCGCCGCTTGATTTGTCGGTCACGCGCTGGCCGTTGATCAGGACGTTTTCGGATGCCTGTCCCAGGCCGCGCGTATCGTCGGCGGCGCGGATGGTGAAGCCTGGCACCTGCAGCAGCATGTCATAGGCGGTCTTCGGCGCGAACCGCGCGAAATCGGCGGGGAGGAAAACGCGCGTTCCGCTTGCCGGAGTCGCGGAATTGGCCGCCGCGACGGGTTTGTCGGGATCGGCCATGGCCGCCGCGGGAGCGCATAGGCCGATCGCGAGCGCCAAAAGTCCCGCGGTGTGCCGCAAGTCGGTGAGCATGGTCGTTTCCTTATGGTATCGATGGGAAATTGAGCTTGGCGCGGCTCAGCTATCGTCGCCGCGCGCTTGGGGGTGCGACCCCGCGATTCGCGCATCGACGAGCCGCTGCGCGGAAAGCGGCGCGCGGCCTTCCTTCGCGAAAGCCCGGGCGTCCTGCGGGGTCAGCTTGAAAATCCGCAGCTGGACCAGCGTGGCGGCGGAGAGTCCGTCCAGCCCCGCGGCGCGCATCGACCGGATATAGTCCGGCGTCACGTGGAAAATCGCGAACTCGACCAGCGTCTTGATCGCACCGTTCTTGTATCCGACCTCGGCCAGCGCCCGAACGTCGGACGCGGTGACGTGGAAAATTCCGAGCTCGACCAATTGCGCGATGGAGGGGCGCTCCCATCCGGCGGCGCGCAAGGCGTCCGGCACGTCGAGGGACACCCCGCTCATCGTCAGTTCGAAGCTCTGATCCTCGGTCGGCCGGCCGATCCCCCGCGCGGCCAGCTGCGCCGTGAAATCGGCGTTCGGCGTGAGCGTGCAGCGACCATCGGCGTGCGCATCATGCGCCGTGCCCTGACACGCCAGCGTGCCGGCTGGCCGCGACAGGCGGAACGCGACGGGTCCGCCTTGGTCGATCGCGCCGCCGCCAAGCCCGGACAGATCAGCCAGCGGCAATGCCTGGGACCAGTTGTCGTGGTGCGCCTGTGCCGTCGTGCGCGCCACGCGAAGCTGTACCAGGGCGGCCTTTTGCAGGTGGAGGTCGAAACGAAGCTCGTCGGCATTGGCCGGAGCCGCGACGAGCATGAAACCGGCGCAGGCAAGGATGGCACGTAGCATGGGCATTCTCCAGGCGAGCGGGCGCGATGCGCCATTCGCCGCAATTGACGTTGAAGGATTCGGGGTGACGGAAGTACCGCGCTAGGCCGTGGTATTTTTGATCGAGCCCGCGGGCCCGCAGTCCGGTCTTGCGTTCAGAGGCTCAGGCCCCGGCCGATATCAGGGCCCGGCGCTGACCGCCCTGAGCGCGGTCAATTTGTCCGGGGCCGTGGCGTTGATGCCCTCGGATCGCAACCGGCGGACGAAATCGGCCGTGACGCCGACCGATCGCATGCCCTGGTAATCGTCCAACGTGCCGTTGATCCCGAACCGGCGCATCGCCGCGATATAGACCGGATCGAGGTCGATCGCCCGCGCACCGATCAGGTCGTTGATGTTGAGCGACATGCCGGTTGCCCGCATCGCGCTGGCATATGCCGGCGTGACGCCGACGGCATGCGCCCCGGTCAGTTGATCGGCCGTCAGGCCGGGAAAGCCGGCTTCGGCCATTCCGCGCTGATATTCGGCGGTGATACCCACCGCGCGCATCCCGATGAGCTGGTCGATATCGCTCTGCTGGCGCGGGGCGGCCGATACCGATGCGGCGGAGCGCGCCGCGACGATCGCCTCACGCGCGGTCGTCCGCGCCCCGTCGTTCGAAATGCCGTCGTTCGCGCGTGCGCCGGCATTTGCCAGGGCTATCGCAGATGTCCGGCCCGGCATGTCATGCATCGTCCCCACCGATCCGGCGCCAGTCGGCGATGCGACCGCGACAAGGGCTTGTCCCGACCGAGCGACCTGGAGCGTCGCGCGGCCGGGCGCGATCGTCACCGCCGCGAGCGGCACCGCCATGCTGAGCATTCCCATCGCGAAACCGGCGACCCATGACCGTCCGGAGGGGCCACGCGCGGGATTTTTGTCGAGCACGCGCTTGACCCGGCGACCGAGCGAGCTCCTCGACGGCGCGACGCCGTGCGCGCCGAGCAATGCACC
>JBDSKT010000354.1:0-10249 GCA_039916765.1 Sphingomonas sp. | reverse complement strand
GCGCCGGCGAGCACACCGAAGTTCCAGAAATAGTTGAGGTTGCGCGGCACGGGATAACCCGCGCCCACGGCGTTATAAACGAAGCGCGGTAGCGGCAGGCGCTCGTCCATCCACTTCATGAAACCGTTGGTCGGCGCGTAATGCTTGGCCCAGGGAAAGCTCATATCCTACTTCCTCAACCGACCGTCACCGTCGTCGCCGACGTGAATTTATAGTCTGGCACGAACAGGTTCTTCGGCGCCGGGCCTTTGCGGATCCGCGCCGCGGTATCGTATTGCGAACCGTGGCACGGGCAGAAATAGCCGCCATACTGGCCGCGATTGTCGCCTTCGTTGATGCCGAGCGGAATACAGCCGAGATGGGTGCACACGCCAAGCGTGATCAGCCAGTTCTCGTGCCCCGCCTTGGTGCGCTTTTCGAGCGTCTCCGGATCGCGCAACTCGGACATCGGCACCGCCTTCGCCTCGGCGATTTCCTTCGGAGTCAGGTTGCGCACGAACAGCGGCTGCTTGCGGAACGAGGTGATGACGCCCTGCCCCGCTTCGATCTTCGACAGATCGACGTCGGTGGTCGAGAGCGCGAGCACGTCGGCCGAAGGGTTCATCTGGTTGACCAACGGCAGGATCGTCACCGCGGCACCGGCGCCGATCCACGTTACCGCCGCGATATTCAGCCAGTCGCGCCGGCGAACGCCATCGTGCGCGCCGTCGTGAAAATCATGGGGAGCTGTCGGGTCTCCCCCGGACGGCACAGCGGTATCAATAGCCATTCACTTGCCCTTGCACTTCACTTTTGCGGGAGGCCGGCACAACCGACAGGCGCATGATCATGCCCGCCAAATCACACCTTCCGTCCCCACGGCGGCTGGCGGCCTGATAGACGCGGGCGCCGGGCTTTGCCAACAGCATTTTAGCGCGGTTGTAGGCGGGTGCCGCATCAATCTATGCTCAAGGCCATGCGGCTCGCCCTTTATCAGCCCGATATCGCCGGTAACGTCGGGACGATCCTGCGGCTGGCGGCCTGTTTCGACGTGGGCGTCGATCTGATCGAACCGATGGGGTTCCCTTATTCGGATCGCGCGTTGGCGCGGTCGGCCATGGACTATGCGGCGCAGGCTCGGGTGGCACGGCATGTGGATTGGCCTGCGTTCGAAGCCTTGGTTCCAGGCCGTATCGTGTTGCTGACCACGCGCGGCGCGGCCGCACTTCACACCGCATCTTTCGAACCGGACGACACGCTGCTGCTTGGATCGGAGGGCAGCGGCGTGCCCGATTCGGTGCACGACCGCGCTGATTTCCGCGTCCGGATTCCGCTTGCGCCGGGATGTCGATCGTTGAATGTCGCGGTCGCGGCAGGCGTGGCGTTGGCCGAAGCCTTGCGGCAGACCGGAGGATTTCCGCAGTGACCAACCTGACATGATCCCGCTCGACGACCAGCAGACGGAGGCGCGCAAGTGGTTCGAGGCGTTGCGCGATCTGATTTGCGCCGAGTTCGTCGCTATCGAGCGCGAGGCAGGATCCGACGCCGATTTCGACTATCTCGCCTGGGATCGCGCGGACCCGTCGGGCGAGCCTGGCGGTGGCGGCTTGCGCGGTGTGATGCACGGCAAGGTTTTCGAGAAGGTCGGGGTCAACGTCTCGACCGTGGGCGGAACGTTCGAGGGCGATTTCGCCAAATCCATCCACGGCGCGGCGGAAAATCCCTCATTCTTCGCGACCGGCATCAGCCTGGTCGCGCACATGGCGAACCCGCATGTGCCGGCGGTGCATATGAACACGCGCTTCCTGGTCACCACCAAGCGGTGGTTCGGCGGGGGCGCGGATCTCAATCCGCCGCTGCCCTACCCTGAGGATACGGCGGAATTCCATGCGGCGATGAAGGCGGCCTGCGATCCGCATGGCGCGGAGTATTACGACCGCTACAGCAAATGGGCGGACGAATATTTCTACATTCCGCACCGCCAGGTGCATCGCGGCGTCGGCGGGTTGTTCTGCGACCATCTAGAAGGTGATTTTTCTACGAATTTCGCCTTTATCATGGATATTGGCCGAGCGTTCTTGGATATTTACCCGCAGATCGTGAGAAAACGTATGAACACGCCATATACCGATGCCGAAATCGCCCAACGCAACCTCTGGCGCGGGCGCTACGCCGAATTTAACCTCGTATATGACCGCGGCACACTGTTCGGGCTGAAGACCGGCGGCAATGTCGATGCGATCCTGATGAGCTTGCCCCCGGTGGCGACCTGGGCCTGATGTCAGGGTCTTATCTCAGGGCCTGATCTTGGGCCCGATCTCAGGGCCTGCCGATACGGCGATAAAGCGCGACACGGACCAGCACCGTTGCGATCGTCCCCAGCGTCACCGCGGCGGCGCTTCCGATTTCAATCATCACCGCCGACACCGGGTTGGCAAGGGGCGCGCGGCCAAGCGTCTCGCCTAGCAGGCGAAGCACGCCTGCGGCAAACGCGCTGCCCAGGATGGTGATGCCCGACAGTGCGGCGAGCGCGAGGCCGTAACCCCGGGTCCGCGCGAAGCTGGCGCGAATCGCCTGGATTACGCCCTCGGGCCGCTCCGCCGCGAAAATAGGCCCCACCAGACTTGTACGGCCGGCAATATAGAGACCGGGCAGGATCAGGAGCGCGATGCCGAGCTCACACGCGAACTGTATCAGTAACGCCGCGAGGATGAACCGCGGAAACAGCCGCGCCGCGGCGCGGAGCGCACCCGATACGGACAGCCGCGCGGGATTGAGATAGCTTACATAGAGCGTCAGCGAGCCGAAGATCGCGACCGCATCGCACAACAGAATGACTGGGCCGTACGACAAGAAATACCCGGCGGCGACCTGCGCCCATTCGTTCATCGCCGCCGCATCGGCCGTGTTTTCGGGTAATAGCGGCTGGGCCGGGACGAACAGCAACACCGCTAGCTGCGGCAGGAAGACCAACAGGCCAGCCACACCGGTGAGCAGGTTGCGATCGCGCTTCCATCGCAGCCAGGCGTCGCCGAGGACGCCCTTCAGATCGATCGTCACAATGGAATCGTTGCGGAGCAGGTCATAACGGCACGACTGCCGTTTCTCGCGCATTTCGAACCGCCAGATACACATTGGCGACAAAAGCTGCGGCGAGCGTCGCGAAGACTGTCGTCACGGCCGCGACCAAGCCCGAGGTCAGCACGGATGCCAACGACAGCGGGCCGCCATCACCGAAGATTAGGCGCAACAGCGACCCCATTACCAACATGGTCGCCATCGCGGAGACCCAAAGTACGATGAGATAAAGCAGGAATACTCCCAGGACCTTCAGCCAGACACCGCCAGTCAGCCGCACCGACCGCATGATCGCGCCGATAACCAGGCCTTCCGCGATTATAACCGGCGTCACCAGCGCGAGGCGTGGCAGCGTCGCAAGCAGGATCGCCGCCATCACCAATCCATATAGCACGATGAACGCCGCCGTCGCGCCATGAGGCAGCGCTGGATGTTGGCCGGTGGCAGCGGCCTGAAAATCAAATCCGCCCGCCGCCAGCGCGATCAGCACCGGAAGACAAAGCAGAGCGCACAGGATCAGGAGCGCCAAACCGACGACGATCGCCGGGCCGAGCCGGCGCGTCGCGGTACGTGCGGCGTCGCTTCGCGACTGATCCGGCGCCAACGACAATGCAATGATGGTCAGCTTTCCCCACATGCTCCAGACCGACACCAGCAGCATGGCGCCATACAGAGCGAGCCGTTCGCCCGATGACGCCGTCGCGCCGAGCGGCGCCAGGATCGAACTGATCCACGTGGGAATGAAAATCGCGGCGATCGACAACGGCAACACCGCCGACAGATTCTCGCCGAGAACTTCGGTAGTCCGGTCCCATACCGATCCGATATCGATCATTGCGCAGCCCCTTCCCGTCTAGGCTGCGCTTAGCGCAAGGGCTTGCGGATTGCCAAGCACATCGCCAGCCGAGTATCGCCCCTTGCCCATGAGCGAAACCGCCCGGATCGACGACATCGAATGGCGCGTGGCGACGGCACCCGTCGCGTACGACGAGGCGATCAACGCGATGGAGGCACGTGCGGCGGCCGTCGCCGCGGGTGAAGCAAAGGAGCTCGTCTGGTTGCTCGAGCATCCCAGCATCTACACTGGCGGGACCAGCGCGGACCCCGCCGAGTTGCTCGATCCCCGCTTCCCCGTCGTCAATACAGGGCGCGGTGGTCGCTACACCTATCATGGCCCTGGCCAGCGCATTGGCTATGTCATCCTAGATCTGAACCGACGCGGGCGCGACGTGCGGCACTTCGTCCATTCGCTCGAAGGATGGGTAATCGATACGCTGGCCGAGCTGGACATCACGGCTTTCCGGGCACCGGGGCGGGTCGGCATTTGGACGATCGCGTCGCGACCAGGCGGTGGCGTGGCGGAGGCAAAGATTGGCGCGATCGGCGTGCGTGTGCGGCGTTGGGTCACGCTGCACGGCTTTTCGGTCAATCTCGCGCCTGATCTATCGCATTTCGGCGGGATCGTGCCGTGCGGGATCGCCGATTACCCGGTATGCAGCGCCAAATCGCTAGGTAAACCGCACAATACGTCAGCTTTTGACTCTTCATTGGCATCGTCGTTTCCGCGCTTTCTCGAAAGCCTTTCTTCGCGCGAGTAAAACTAGGCTTGAGGGTCGAACGATATCAGTCTAATGTCCACTCCGGTTTGGGTATTAAGGTCTCGAGGCCGTCCAATCCACCAATCTAGGGAGCCTTCCATGCGTGCACTCATTTCCAAAGTCGCTACCGGTACGATGATCGCCGGCGCGGCGCTGACGATTTCGGCTTGCAAGCCGTCGACCACGACCACGACCGACACGAACGTTACCGAAGCCAACATGACGATGGACGGCAACGTGACCTCCGACGACATGACCGCGACCGATGGCGCGATGGGCAATGGCGGCGCGATGGCTAACGACACCATGGTGTCGAACGACACGATGACGACCAACACGACCACGACCACCACCAACAAGATGTAATCACCCGCAAGGGTCTTTACGTTCGGGGCCGTCCGGGAGACCGGGCGGCCCTTTCGATTCCTGGTACCTCCCCGCTCAGCTTGACCAGGACGATCCCAAAAAGGCTTTGGCGACGCGCCAAAACGCCGTAACGAGGCATGGTTAAGTGAGAGGGAATTCCACCGTGCCGCGTAGTGTAGCCTTATCGATCGCCGCTCTGATCACCGTTGGCGCCGGAACCCTTTTCGCCACCCCCGCCGCAGCGCAGTTCTTCTTATCGATCCCCGATTTGCGGACGCCGCCGGTCAAGGGCGACGAACGGGGGATCGGTGAGCCGATGCCGGGAGCGACCGAAGCGGAGGTTCAAGCGGAATTGGTATGGAATCTGCGGTCGGCCTTGAACGTGGCGGCGCTGCAATGCCAGTTCGAGCCGTCGCTCCTCAGCGTAACCAACTACAACATAATCCTCGAAAATCATAAGGACGAACTGAAGAAGTCGTTCGATACGCTGTCCAAATATTTCGGTCGCGTCACCAAGGTGAAGAAAGAGGGACAGGGCAATCTGGATCGCTTCAGCACACGCGCCTATTCGGGCTTCACGGCGGTCGCGGGGCAGTATGGATTCTGCCAGGTCGCCGGCAGCGTGGCGCGCGCCGCGGTGTTCGCGCCCCGCGGGACGTTGCACACCCTCGCGGCCGAGCGGATGGGCGAATTGCGCCGGAGCCTGATTCAGTTCGGCGAGCAGACTTATCCCGGAGGCCTTCGGATCGACGTGCGAACTCCTCGCCTACCCCGGCTTGACGACCTGTGCTGGGACAAGCGCGGCGACTGGGTTGGCCGTAAATGTGGCGCATACCAGATCAGTTGATCGCGCCGCCCGCGCCCGGGCGCTAGCGCAGGCCGAGATATTTGTGTGTTTGCAGCGTGAGACGCCATTTCGGCCGGCACATCGCGAACTCGACCGCTGCCGCGTGATTTGCTTCGTTGGTCGAGCTATCCAGCGGCTGCACGAGAAAGTGCGCGAAATCCCAGCTTTCCATTTCGACAGGATCGATACCAGCTTGCGGCCAGACCAGCTTCAGTTCGTCGCCTGATCGCTGCACCACCACGCTCCCCGACTTGGGGCTGATACACACCCAATCGATACCAGGCTGCGCGGCTATCGTCCCATTGCTCTCCATCGCGATATGGAAGTTGGCGGCGTGAAGCGCATCCACCAACGCGCTATCGACCTGCAGCATCGGCTCACCCCCGGTAAGGACGACGAAGCGCTCGTCTCTCCCTTCGCCCCAATACTCCGCCACCGCATTCACCAGCGCAGCGGCATCGGCGAAACGTCCGCCGCCCTCCCCGTCGGTGCCGACGAAATCGGTATCGCAGAACCGGCAAATCGCACTCGCCCGGTCTCGCTCGCGGCCTGACCACAGGTTGCACCCGGCAAAGCGCACAAAAACCGCGCGCCGGCCGCTATTCACGCCCTCGCCCTGGAGCGTGAGAAACATCTCCTTGACCGCGTAGCTCATCGCAAATCTACGCCCTACGCGGCGTAAACGGTCGGGTCGGCGATGCCGGCTTCCGCGAACCCCTTGGCACGCAGGCGGCAGCTATCGCAGCGTCCGCAATGCACCCCGCCGGGTGCCGGATCGTAACACGACCAGCTAATCGCGGTATCAAGTCCAAGCCTCGCCGCCTCGCGCACGATATCGGCCTTGGTCATGTGCTGGAGCGGGGCGCGGATACGGAACGGGGTACCCTCCACCCCCGCCTTCGTCGCAAGCTCGGCCAGCGCCTCGAATTCTGCGATGAATTCGGGACGGCAATCGGGGTAACCCGAATAATCCAGCGCGTTGACGCCTATATATAAATCGCGCGCGCCGGCCGCTTCGGCCCAGCCGAGCGCGAGGCTAAGAAAAATCGTGTTACGCGCCGGCACATAGGTAACAGGAATACCAGGGACGACGCCTCCTTTCGGGACGTCGATATCCGCGGTCAGCGCCGATCCGCCGAATGCGGAAAGATCGAGTTGCAGCACGATGTGTCGCTCGGCGCCAAGCGCTCCGGCGATGCGTCTGGCTGCGGCAAGCTCGATCTGGTGGCGCTGGTTGTAGTCCACCGACAACGCGAGCAGGCGGTGACCGTCCTCCTTCGCGCGCGCGGCCGATACCATCGAATCGAGACCGCCCGAGACGAGGGCGACCGCCAGGGTCTGTCCGGATGTCATGATCGGAAAGGGCCTATCTCCTGTCCGCCCAAATCGCAACGGCGGTGCAACAATCTCCATCGCTTTCGCCCCGCAAAAAAAGGGCTGCCCTAAGGCAGCCCAGGATGTTGCCCCTACGGGCGAACAAGGGAGGAAGCGTGCCCGATGAAGGAAACGCAGCCTTGTCGTACCATCCGAGACGTAAACGTCACCCTAATGCGCGGCGGGCGTGCATTCGCCGATGCGGCGCACTTCATAATCGTGGTCGAACGGCGCCCCACCCGCGACCCCCTGCGTTTGCAACCGAAGCAGGCGTGGTGTTTCCACCGATATCGCCGTGCGGCCATGGCCATTGCCCGGACATGTATAGTGGACCGTGATACCGTCGCTCGCGTCGGCGATAACCGAACGCGAACATGTCGCGCCTGGATGGCCAAGTTGAAGCAGAACCGTCGGATCGTCGATGCACAGCAGACGGGGACGTTCTCCCGCTTCCCGCAATTGCCATTGTCCGACCTCGATCTGCGCCAGGCCGGCCAGCTGCGGTGCCCGCGCGGGGGCGGTCACCCCCGCAGCCAACGCGAACGTAATTCCGCCCAGCACGAGGCGATGTGAATACCGACGTTTCATCGTTCCCCCAGGAAAAAGTCGACGCGATCGTTTGATCTGCACTTGCGGCCCGTGCGCTTGGTGGCGGGGCAAGCGCGAGAATGCAAGGTCAAGCTACGGCGTACGCGCGCCAGCTGGTACGGGAAATTTGCGCGCGCAAAACGCGCAATCGACCACGATCATTCCCTCGGCGTCGGCCATCGCCGCCCGTTCGTCGGGGCCGAATTTGCCAAGGACCTGCGCAATATAGTCGGCCGAACATCGACACCCGCGAACCAGCGATGTCGAACCGAGCACGCGCACTTCCTGCTCCTCGTTGAATAGTCGCCATATCAGGGTTTCCAGGGGGATAGCCGGATCAGCCAGCTCGTCCGTGCCCATCGTCGCGCCAAGCGCGGCGACATGCTCCCATTCGGGATGATCTAGGCGGGTGTGCAACCGCTCGCGCCCCTCCTCACCCTCGGGCAGATGCTGGAGAAACAGGCCGCCGGCGACATGGCTCGTCCCCGGCAGGCCGCGAACGCCGAGACGGATCAGGCTCGGAATCTGCTCCGACTGGACGAAATAATTTTGCGCCGCATCGGCCAAGGTCGTGCCGTCGAGCGCCACGATGCCTTGATAGCGCTCGCCCGATGTCGCCTGATCGAAGGTGATGGCGAGATGGCCGGTGCCGAACAGCGCGAACAGTGTCGGCGAACCGGGCATTTCCGCAAGCCGCTCAGCATCATAATCGACATAGCCGCGAAGTTCGCCGCCGCGATAATCGCAGACCAGCAGCCGAACGACCCCACCCTCGGTCTGCGCCTGTAGCGTAAGCTGGCCGCCGGCATCCTTCAGCGTCGATCCGATCAGTGCGGCAAGCGTCAGCGCTTCGGCGAGCAATGCCTCGATCGCGGGCGGATAAGCATGCGCGGCGAGGATGGTGTCCAGCACCGGCCCGAGGCGGACGATGCGCCCTCGGGCGTGACGCCCAGGAATGGTGAAGCCCAGCGCGGTGTCGAGATCGTCGGATGCCATGTCAGGCCAGATAGCGCGTCCGCCACCACAGACAACTCACCCGATCTGTCCGAAACACCAGCGCAATACCGATTTCTGCGCGTGCAGGCGGTTCTCCGCCTCCGGCCAGATCAGCGATTGCGAACCGTCGATCACCGCCGCCACGACCTCTTCGCCGCGGTGCGCCGGCAGGCAGTGGAGGAACCTAGCACCAGGCTTTGCCTGCGCCATCAGCGCCTCGGTCACCTGATAAGGCATCATCGCCTTCAGCTTTGTATCGGCATGGTCCTGCCCCATCGATATCCAGGTATCGGTAACGACGATGTCCGCGCTGGCGACGGCTTCGGCAGGCGTCGCGACGATGCGCGCCCGCCCCTTGCCCAGCGCGACATCGGCGTCCGCCGGCATGAACCCCTGGGGGCAAGCGGCGACGACGTCGAACGCCATCAATCCCGCGGCTTCCATGATCGAGGCGAGGACGTTGTTGCCATCGCCCAGCCACGCGACCCTCAACCCCGGCAGCGCCATGCCGCTTTCGATGATCGTCAGCAGGTCGGCCATGATCTGACAGGGGTGCGAATTGTCGGTCAATCCGTTGATCACCGGCACCGTGGCGTAACGCGCCATTTCCTCGATCTTGGCGTGATCGTCCGTGCGGATCATGATCGCATCAACATAGCCGGACAGCACCCGAGCGGTGTCGGCGATGCTCTCGCCGCGTCCCAGTTGCATCGACCCGGCGTCCATCACGATCGAACTGCCGCCCAGCTGACGGATCGCCATGTCGAACGACACGCGCGTACGAGTCGAATTCTTTTCGAAGATCATCGCCAGCACGCGCCCGGCGAGCGGCGCGTCGGCGTCGGACCTCCCCTTGGGCCAACCCTGCCGCGCCGCCTTGCGGTCGAGCGCGTCGGCCAGGATCGCCGCGACGCCATCGGCGCCGGCATCGGAAAGGTTGAGGAAATGCCGCACGCCGTCAGTCATCGCTGGGTCCGGCATAGGTCCGCGCGCCCTCGCTCAAGCGCTCGATGCATTCGGCGATATGCGATTCATCAATGATCAGCGGCGGCAGCACACGGAACACGTTTTCGCCCGCTGCCACGGTCAGAAGCGCGTGATTGTCGCGTAGATGCGCCACGAAATCGCGACTGACCGCCGGCTCCTTCATCTTGACGCCGAGCATCAGGCCCTTGCCGCGAATCTCTTGGAACAGGTGGTCGTGATTGGGGATGAGCTGCTCGAATGCCTGGCGCAACCGGTCGCCCATCACCACGACGTGCTCGAGGAAACCCGGCTCCTGCATCACGTCGAGCACCGCCTCGCCGGCTGCCATCGCCAGCGGGTTGCCGCCATAGGTCGAGCCATGCGTGCCGACGACCATTCCCTTCGCGGCCTCTTCCGTCGCAAGGCACGCGCCGAGCGGGAAGCCGCCGCCGATACC
>JBDSKT010000353.1:0-8431 GCA_039916765.1 Sphingomonas sp. | reverse complement strand
GGGCATCGAGACGATGATCGACGCCCTGCCCGCCATCGTTGAGCGTTTTCCCAACGTAATCTATTTCATCGTCGGCGCGACCCATCCCCATCTCATTGAACGCGAAGGAGAAGGCTATCGCGAGAGCTTGGCCGCTCGCGCCGCGGAGCGCGGGGTGGCCGATCACATTCGCTGGGTAAACGCATTTCTCGATACTAACGACTTGCTCGATTATCTTGCCGCAGCAGACGTCTACGCCACGCCTTACCTGAACCCGGCGCAGATCACGTCGGGAACGCTTGCTTACGCCATTGGGCTGGGAAAGCCTGTGGTATCGACGCCCTATGTCCATGCACGTGAACTGCTTGCGAACGATCACGGCCGGATCGTACCATTCGGCGATGCGAAGGGTTTTGCAGGTCAAATTATCGATTTGCTGGCAAACGCGGTTGACCGCCAGGCACTCAGGCGTCGCGCCTATGCGCGCGGCAGGGTGATGATCTGGCCCCGTTTTGCCGAAGCAATGATGGTCATTTTCGACGCGGTGGCGCCGCAATATTTCCTTCGACCGGATTATTTTGGCGGACCAAACGGGAATTCGCCAGACCGGATGGAATGTGAATGCTCGAAAGGGATTCAGAGTGACCCGCTCATCGAGGATCGAGCCTTTAGCGATCTGGGGTGCGAGTCCAGTAGAGACGGCACCGCGTATGAGGCGCCCTTAAGCTGTTAGCCTAGGAAACTCCGTCGAAGGCAGGGTATTGATGACGACGGTTTTCAGCGAGCGCGAAAGGCGATAACCGTGGGCACAAATGGGATAGCGATAACACCCTATTGTGGATCGCCGCCGACCGCCGAAACACTTGTCGGTCGGTGGAATCTCGATCCGATTCTCCTCGCGACCCTGCTGGGCGCCGCGCTTCTATATTATTTTTGGTCGCGGCGCGCTGGATCACGGCGTGAAGCCTGGTACTTCGGGCTGGGCTGGGCCACGACCGCCTTGGCGCTGATATCGCCGTTATGCGCCCTGTCGGTGTCGTTGTTCGCCGCGCGGGTCGGCCAACATGTGATCCTGACGCTTATCGCCGCCCCTCTCGTCGCGCTTGGATTGCCGATGAGCTCCAGGCGCATCCCGGGTCAGGAACTATGGGCAGCTTTCGCCTTTGCGACGCTGCTATGGGTTTGGCACTCGCCCGGACCTTATGACGAGACGTTTCTCAGCACAGCCATTTATTGGACGATGCATGTGACGACATGGGGCGCCGCGGTCTTTTTTTGGTGGACCGTGCTCCGCGCGCCGGCCGAACGGCTGGGCGTATCGGTCGCCGCGATGATCGCGACCGGGTTGCAGATGGCGCTTCTCGGCGCAGTCATAACATGGGCGCGCGCGCCGCTTTACTGGCCTCATTTCGCCACGCCCTTTGAATGGGGTCTTACCCCGCTGCAGGACCAGCAACTGGGCGGCACACTGATGTGGGTGCCGGGCGGATTCATTTTCCTAGCCGCCATCATCGTGCCGTTGGCGCTGGTGCTTCGCCGGCCCGCCCATCCCGACTTTGTTGGGGCATGACGCCTTCAGCGCCTCACGACACCACAAGCGCGCGCTGGCCACTTGAATATCTGACCAGCGCCGGGCCGCATGCGGCACCGGTCGTGGGCCTAACCTGGTTCCTGCTCGGCATTTCGGTTGCCGTCATCCTGATCTTCACCGTGGCGGTGGCATGGGGTGTCATGGCCCGACGCCAGCGAACCACTGGCGAAGCGCTTTCGACGGCTTCGGTCGAACGCAGCCGTAAAGGGCTTTCCTGGGTCTATATCGGTATGCCGCTCACGCTGCTCGCTCTGATCGTCGCGCTGTTTTGGACGATGCTGGTCATGGCCAAGATCGATCAACCCGCGACCCCGCCCGCGATGGCGATCACGGTAACTGGAAGACAATGGTGGTGGCAGGTCAACTATCCTGCGAGCGCGGGCGGCCGCGCATTCGAGACGGCTAACGAGATCCACATCCCGGTCGGACAGCCCGTGCTCGTTAGGCTGCGGGGCGCCGACGTAATACATTCGTTCTGGGTGCCGGCATTGGCTGGCAAGACCGATACGATCCCAGGTCGCGTAAACGTCACGTGGCTGCAGGCCGACCGGCCGGGCATCTATCGCGGCCAGTGCACCGAATATTGCGGTGCGCAACACGCCAATATGGGTTTTCTGGTATTCGCCGACCCGCCACAGGTATTCGCGGCATGGAGGCGCAATCAGGAACGGCTAGCGCCGTCCACCCCGTCAGATACCGCGATTCCTCCCCGGACAGTCACAGGCGATTATGTAACCCTACCTTCGCCCTTTATGGGGCGGAGCGGAGAAGCGATCTTCGTCCAACATTGCGGGATGTGCCATGCAGTCGACGGGACGGCGGCCGACGGATATCGGCCGGGCGGCAAGGGCCTGCGCGGACCGAACCTAACGCATCTCATGAGCAGGCGGACGCTCGCGGGAGTCACGCATACCAACAACACGAACAACCTCGCCGGTTGGATATCCGATCCCCAAGCACAAAAGCCAGGGGCACTTATGCCGACCACCCGTCTGAGCGGTCCCCAGCTTCAGGCGGTGGTCACCTATCTGAAGGCACAGCAATGAATGTGGTAAAGCCGGAAGAATGGGAAGATACCCGTACGCCGAAGATCACCACGATCGAGGGAGACTTCCCCGGCGATCGACTGAAGAAAATGTGGGAGACTGAACCCGGCTTGAAGGGATGGCTGGGCAGCGTCGATCACAAGCAGATCGGTATCCGCTACATCGTCACCGCATTCGCCTTCCTGTTGCTCGGCGGACTCGAGGCGTTGGTAATGCGCGTCCAGCTAGGCGGCCCAAGCGAGACGTTGCTGACGCCGGAGCAATATGACGTTCTGTTTTCGATGCACGGGATCAGCATGATCTTTCTGTATGCGTCGCCCATCCTCACGGGTTTCAGCAATTATCTCTGGCCCTTGTTGCTGGGGTCGCGCGATATGGCGTTCCCACGGCTGAACGCGTTGTCCTACTGGATTTACCTGGCGGCGGGCCTCTTCATCTATGCCGGGTTCGTGACGGGGCACGGGCCCAGCGACGGCTGGTTCAACTATGTCCCCTACGCGCTCAGGGATTACAGCCCCGGCCTTAACATGGACGTCTACGCGTTGGGCATGATCCTGCTTGGTATCTCGACGACGGTAGGGGCCGCAAACTTCATCGTTACCTTCCTGCGTAACCGCGCGCCCGGCATGTCGCTCAACCGCGTGCCGGTTCTGCTGTGGGGCACGTTGACCGCCTCGGTCGCCAATATCATGGCGGTGCCCAGCGTCAGCCTCGCTTTCTTCATGCTGTGGATGGATCGACAGTTCGGAACGCATTTCTTCGACGCGAGCCAAGGTCAACCGCTGCTGTGGCAGCACCTGTTCTGGATGTTCGCGCATCCCTGGGTATATGCGATCGTGCTGCCGGCGATGGGCATGGTGTCGGACGGACTGCCGACCTTCTGTCGCCGCCCGCTGGTCGGCTATACGCTGGTCGTGCTCGCCACCGTCAGCACGATGGCGTTCGGCTTCGGCGTCTGGGTCCACCACATGTTCGCGACCGGGCTGCCCAATCTGTCGCTGTCGTTTTTCAGCGGCGCGTCTATCGCCATCACGATTCCCAGCGCCGTCGCGGTCATGTGCTGGACGGCGACGATCTGGACGGGCCGACCAGTCATCACGACCGCGTTCCTGTTCTTCGCGAGCATGATCATCCTGTTCGTGATCGGCGGAGTCTCCGGCGTGGTGACGGCGGCTGCGGCATCCGACTGGCAGTTGACCGACACGTATTTCGTGGTCGCTCACCTTCATTACACGCTGATCGGCATCAATCTGTTTCCCGTCATCGGCGGCGTTTATTATTGGTTTCCCAAAATGACCGGGCGCTTGCTCAATGAACGGCTCGGCAAGTGGAACTTCTGGGTGATGTTCATCGGGTTCAACGTGGGCTTTCTCCCGATGCACACGCTGGGGCTGCTCGGTATGCCTAGGCGCATCTACACCTACTCTGCGGATATGGGATGGTCGGGCCAGAATCTCGTCGTATCGCTGGGGTCCGCCATGTTTGCGACCGGCGTGTTGCTGTTTCTGATCAACGTCGCCGTATCGCTTAAACGAGGCAAACCCGCCGGCGCCAATCCCTGGGGTGCCGGGACGCTTGAATGGGCGACACCGTCGCCGCCGCCTGTCTATAATTTTCAGGTCATCCCGATTGTTGCGAGCCGACATCCGCTGTGGGAAGACGCGCTGAACGAATCCGACGAGCGGAGCAGCATCGAGCGGGGGTTACTGCTCGATCAGGGCAAGGAAACGATAGCCACATCCCCGCTCGATGGCGAACCGAACCTTATCCTCGAAATGCCGGGCGATAGCCTGGCCCCATTCGCTCTCACGGTTGAGATGACGCTCGTATTCAGCGGGGCGCTATTGCGGCAATGGTGGCTCGTGGCGATCGGCGTCCTGGCGATCGTCCTATCGCTGATAGACTGGTTCTGGCCGCGTCGTATCCATGCCGGGCTGGAGAAGGCCGATGGATGATGCGATCGTCACAAATGCGCCTTTGCCGGTCGGGTCCGCAGGGCGCAATTCCACCGCCTGGTTCGGGTTGCTCTGCCTAATCGCCACCGAAGGATCGCTCTTCGCCTATCTTCTGTTCAGCTATGCCTATTTCGGCGCGCAAAACAGCTCGGATTGGTTACCGACACTCCACCCGTCGTTCAAATACGGGCTGCCGGGAACCATCGCTCTGTTCTCGGCGAGCGGAACTGTCTGGTGGAGCGAGCGCGGAATGAAAAAGGGCAATCGTCGCCAGCACCTGATCGGGCTCATTGCGACGATCTTGCTAGGCCTTGTATTCATCGCGCTCGAACTCCTCGACTGGCGCTCCAAGAGTTTCTCGCTCTCAAGCAGGGCATACGGCTCGTTTTACTTCACGATCACGGGATTCCATCTCCTGCATGTCATCGTCGGCGTCGGGGTGCTGATGGCGGTATTGGGTTGGTCGCTCGCAGGTTGTTTCACCCAACGTCGGCACATGCACGTGACGATCAGCGGCGCTTACTGGCATTTCGTGGATGTGGTTTGGATATTTGTCTTCGCGACCTTTTTCCTTGCACCTTACGTGGGCGCGGCATGAGCCGCCAACCCGAGCAGATCGGTCATCCATCGCCGCATCGCACGAAGGTGGCGGTGCCATGGCTATTGGCGGGGCTCGCCGTCCCGCCGGCCGCGTGGGCGTTCGAGCTGCTCGTCGGGTTTGGCATCAGCAGCAATGCATGTCCGCTCACTGCAGGTTCCATTGCGCAGGTCGGTTTCACCGGCGAAAAGGCGCTGCTGATCGTGCTGCAACTCGTCTGCCTGACTGGGGCGATCGCATCGGGATTAATGTCGCGGCGGCATTGGCAAAGAGTGCGCGGCGAGAAAGCGGACAGCGAACATTCGCATCTGACGCTTGGTGAAGGACGCACGCGCTTTGTGGCGCTGGCGGGCATGTTGACGGCCGGCGCCTTTGCGATCGCAATCGTGTTCAACCTGCTGGAACCGATCCTGATCCCGCTATGTTGGAGTTTGCGATGACCAGGGTACAATCATGGCTCGCAAGAGGCCTGAGTTGGACGATCGTGACGAGCCCGGCTTTTCTGCTGGGGGCGTGTGGGCCCACCGCCCCCAAGCCAGAGCACGTCGGCACGATCGGCGATGCCGACGCGGGTGCGATCTGGATAAGTCGTTCGGGCTGCGGATCCTGTCATCAGATTCCCGGCATCGTGCAGGCGCGCGGACTGGTCGGGCCGCCGCTGATCCATTTCTCCAAGCGGACGATTATCGCCGGCTATCTGCCCAATACTCGGGATAATCTGGTTCACTGGATTCAACACCCACAACAAGTCGCGCCCGGCAACGCGATGCCCGACGCGGGGCTGACTGACCAGCAGGCGCACGACATCGCCGCCTATCTTGACGGGTTGGATTAGCGGTGGGTCGGAATTGGAAGACAAGCACCGCGCGCTTTTGGACACACAACAAGAAACTTTTGTGGGCGTACGTTGCAGGCGCTGCGACGGCGGGCCTGCTCGGTGGTCTTGGCGCGTTAGCAACTGTCGAGTTCGGACTCTACGATACCGCCGCGTCTCAACCTCACAACAAGATCGTCAGCTGGGCCCTTCACCAGACCTTCGAACGATCGGTTGCCCGGCGCGCAGGGTCTCGCTCGCCGCCCGCCTTCACCCAAGCCCGGGTTATATCGGGATTCAAACAATATCAGGCGGATTGCATGATGTGTCATGGCGGTCCCGGCGTCGCCCGAGCCGCTTGGGTGAAGGGCCTCGAGCCAACGCCGCCGTTCCTGTTGGACAGCGGCCAGCGTTTGTCTCCCGCCCAACTGGATTATATTCTTGAGGACGGAATCAAGATGACCGCCATGCCCGCGTGGGGCGAAACCCGCTCCAAAGATCAGGTCTGGAACCTCGTCGCCTTTTTGAAAGCGCTTCCGGGAATATCACCTGCTCAGTTTGCCCAACTGCAACGGCAATTCCCCTCCAGTAAAACGCCGACTGGGCCACCCGCTCAACCCAGTAGAGTCGAGTGAAGCGAGGGCACGTGCTGCAAGTCTGTATCGCCTCCGATCGAATCGCACCGATCAGGCAGCATGTTTTGGACGGTTGCCGTGTCCTTAAAGGGCTGAATAAGGTATGATCTCACGGCAAGACCTTGAACCGGGCCGTCTGCTGCAGCGCAGTGGTCCGATTGGGTCCATCGCTGAATTTCGCGGTGTTCAGATCGACGACGATCGGCTGGCCGATGTGCTATCTCCAAACACGCCGCTGCTGAAGCTTTATGGGGGTACGCTACATGGCGAAGGGCCCGTGTGGCAGGCGGCGCACGAGCGGCTGGTCTGGTCGGACGTGCCCAATCGTCGTCTTCTCGGCTGGCATCCGGACGGGCATGTCGAGGTGTTAATCGAAGGCACCTGGTTCATAAACGGCAACGCGGTCGAAGCGGACGGCACGCTCGTCCACGCCGAACATGGTCGGCGCTGCATCAGCCGTGGCGGCGATTACGAACAGCAACCGGAACCGATCGTGACCCACTTCGAGGGCAAGCGGATCAACTCGCCCAACGACGTGGCGGTAGCGCCGGACGGGACGATCTGGTTCACCGATCCTACCTTCGGGATCATCATGCCCAACCAAGGCGCGCTCGCCGAGCCCGAGCTCGATCACCACAGCGTCTATCGCTTCGATCCGGCGACCGGGAGTCTCGGGCAAATGGCTGATTTCGAGCAGCCCAACGGCCTCGCCTTCACCGCAGACGGCACGATACTCTACGTGTCGGACACATCGCTTTCGCTGGGCGAGGTGCCAGGGCACGAGGCGGGGACGAAACACGAGATCGTCGCGTTCGACGTCGCCGCAGACGGTGCCCTCTCCAACCGCCGCTTCTTCTGCCACACCGATCACGGCTATCCCGACGGCTTCAAGGTCGATGCGCGCGGCTGGGTGTGGACTAGCGCTGCCGATGGCGTGCATATCTGGTCCTCCGATCGCCGCAAGCTCGGATTCATCCCGACCCCCGCCATTGTCTCTAACCTCGCCTTTGGCGGCGCGGACGGCCGCCGCCTGTTCATCGCCGCCACGCAATATCTGTTGGCGATCGATCTCAGCGCTTGAGCTGGTGGAGATGCCCGTCGGGATCGCGCAATAACTTGTTTGTTTCCGCCCACCATACGATCCGCGTCGCAGCGATATCGTTGGCGACTAACGGGGGATGCGGGCGGCCGGTCGGGGTGCGGTAGTGGAGTAGCTCGACGTGCGGCGGAGCGATCGGCGGTTTCATTGGCACCACATCCACACGCACGTCGTCCAGCCCGTCGAGCGCGATTTGGGTCGGGCCCTGATTGAGCGCGGCCTTGCTTTCGGTCAGCCCATTACCAGCGTAGAAGCAGCGGCTTGCAGCTAAATTGGAGACCGAGATTGCGCTGTGATCGATGCCCATCATGCCGCTGCCGACCCATGTCGGATTCGAGCCGACTAAGAATTGCAGGAATTCGAGCGGATGGCCATCGGGATCGCGGAACTTGACCGCGGTGACGCCGCCCGCTGACGGCGGCAACTCGACCGGCCCGTCGCGGCTGATCGGCGTCGCGCCGGCTTCAAGCGCACGGAGCCATGCCGACCGGGCGTCGTCCGTCACCAGGGCGAGGTGCTGAAAGATCTGGTCGGCAGCGTTGGCCTCGTCGGGATAAGGTCGACCGGGCGCTTCGAACCAGTCGAGATCGACCCGGCTGTCACCTAGCGTTAGCGGCTGTCGGCGCCCCCAGCCGGCAAGACCCAACACACTCATTTCTTCGTCGGCGATCGGGATGGGCTCGCCCGCAGTGAATCCGATCGACTGGTAAAAGA
>JBDSKT010000352.1:0-3753 GCA_039916765.1 Sphingomonas sp. | reverse complement strand
AGGCTGTCGAGATCGCGGTGGAACGGCAGGATCAGCGCGCAATTGTCGGCGATCATCAGTGTGTCGGGCGTGATCGTCACGCCCTGGCCGCGCAACTTCTCAACCTCGGCCTTGAGCGCCCAGGGGTCGAGCACCACGCCGTTGCCGATCACCGAGGGCGTGCCACGAACGATGCCGGAGGGGAGGAGCGAGAGCTTGTACACCTTGTCGCCGACGACGAGCGTGTGGCCGGCATTGTGCCCGCCCTGGAAGCGAACGACCATGTCGGCGCGCTCGGCGAGCCAGTCGACGATCTTGCCCTTGCCCTCATCGCCCCACTGGGCGCCGATTACCGCGACGTTGGCCATGATACAGGTCTCCACCTGCCGGGCGGGGATCCGCGAGCCCTTCGACAGGACTCGGCGCGCGGACGTTCCAAGATGCGCCGCGCCGGTACCGTCGCGCGGCGGCGACTGTCAACCGCCGAGCGGCCGCGCCTCGCCGTTCGCGAGGACATGCGTGCATAGCTGTGCCTCGGGCGTGTCGCCCGGTTCCAGCGCGGCGACCGTCACCCAGCCGGCGGCGCGCATCGCGGCGGCGTGGGCTGGATCGGCATCGAGCGGGACGAACAGGCGCCGCCGATCGGGACTGCCGGTGACCGCGTCGAGGATCGGATCGACATAGAGCGAAAAGCCGGTCGCGGCCTCCTCGCGGCCGTCTTCGTGAAGGATCGTATAGCTGCCGCCGCGCCCGATTTCGCCGCGTGGCCCCTTCGCGAAGAGCGAGAAGCCGAGCCACGTCTGATACTCGAAACCGTGCCGTTCGGTCGGATCGAGCGTCAGCGACACGCCGTCGGGCAGGCTCTCCGCGATCGCCCGCAATCCGTCGAGCCGCGACGTCAGGACACCGCCAGCATCGAATCGGCGTAATTGTTCGTGCGAATGTTCGAACGTACCCGCAGCCTCGATCAGTGGCAGATAGGCGGGTGCGAGATCGGCGACCGCGCCGGCATCCTTGGCGTCGAGCCGGTCCTTGAGCGGCTCGACCTTCGCGGGATCGAGCGGCAGCGGACCCGCCGCGAGCGTCGCGACGAGATCGGGCAGGGTGAAATCGACCGAGATGCCGGTCGCGCCCGCCGCGACCAGCGCCTCGACAGCGACCGCGACGATCTCGCGCGCGGCGGCGACGGTATCGAGCCCGATCAGCTCGCAGCCAAGCTGGCGAAGCGAGCGCGCTGGGGCGAGTTGCGATGCGCGCAGCTTGAGCACGGTGCCGGCATAGCTCAGCCGCACCGGGCGCGGGTGGTGGCCCATCCGCGTCGCGGCGATCCGCCCGATCTGCGCGGTGATGTCGGGCCGGATCGCGAGGGTGCGCTGCGACACGGGATCGACGAAGCGCACCGCATCCTGCGTCCGGGTGGATTTGAGGCGCCTGGCAAGCCCGTCCTCGAACTCGGCGAGCGCCGGGTCGGCGCGCTCGTAGCCGTGGAGCGCGGCGGCGCCGAGCACCGCCGCCTCGATCCGCGCGGCGGCATCGGCGACGGGCGGGAGGCGGTCGACAAAGCCGGTGGGGAGAAGCGCGTTGGTCATCGGTCGCGCCCCTACCGCATTCAAAAGCTCAAGCCCATCGCCGTCTTCACGCCGGCAAGCGCGCGGACGCGGGCGATGAGATCGGGCGTCACCGCCTCGTCGATCGATAGCAGCAGCACCGCCTCGCCCCCCGCCGCGCGGCGACCGAGGTGGAAGGTGCCGATGTTGACGCCTGCCTCGCCCAGCGCGGTGCCGAGCCGGCCGATGAAGCCCGGCGCGTCCTCGTTGACGACGTAGAGCATGTGCCCGGCGAGATCGGCCTCGACCTTGATGCCGAACAGCTCGACCAGCCGCGGCGCCTGGTCGCCGAACAGCGTGCCGGCGACCGAGCGATCGCCTGCCCCGGTCTTTACCGTGACGCGCAGCAGCGTGTGATAATCGCCCTCGCGGTCGTGACGCACCTCGCGCACGTCCAGCCCGCGTTCCTTGGCAAGGAACGGCGCGTTGACCATGTTCACCGTGTCCGAATGCACCCGCATCAACCCGGCGAGCACGGCGGAGGTGATCGGCTTCTGGTTGAGCGACGCCGCGGCGCCTTCGACCTCGATCGCGATGCCGGTGAGCGCGCCGTGGGCGAGCTGGCCGATCAGCGAGCCGAGTTTTTCGGCGAGCGCCATGTAGGGCTTCAGCTTGGGCGCTTCCTCGGCGGAGAGCGACGGCACGTTGAGCGCGTTGGTGATCCCGCCCGAAACGAGATAATCCGCCATCTGCTCGGCGACCTGAATCGCGACGTTGACCTGCGCCTCGTTGGTCGAGGCGCCGAGATGCGGGGTCGAGATGAAACCGGGGGTGCCGAACAGCGGCGATGCGGTCGCCGGCTCGGTCACGAACACGTCGAGCGCGGCACCCGCGATATGCCCGCTGTCGAGCCCCGCCTTCAGCGCCGCCTCGTCGATCAGCCCGCCGCGCGCGCAATTGATGATGCGCACGCCCTTCTTCGTCTTGGCGAGGTTCTCGGCCGACAGGATGTTACGCGTCTGGTCGGTCAAGGGCGTGTGGAGCGTGATGAAGTCGGCGCGGGCGAGCATGTCGTCGAGCGTGACCTTCTCGACCCCCATTTCGACCGCGCGCTCGGGGGTGAGGAACGGGTCGTAGGCGATGACTTTCATGCGAAGGCCCCGCGCGCGCTCGGCGACGATCGAGCCGATATTGCCCGCGCCGATCAGCCCGAGCGTCTTGCTGGTCAGCTCGACCCCCATGAAGCGGTTCTTTTCCCACTTGCCGGCCTGCGTGCTGGCGTCCGCCTCGGGCAATTGGCGAGCGAGCGCGAACATCAGCGCGATGGCGTGCTCGGCGGTGGTGATCGAGTTGCCGAACGGGGTGTTCATGACGACCACGCCCTTGGCGCTGGCGGCCGGGATATCGACGTTATCGACCCCGATCCCGGCGCGGCCGACCACCTTCAAATTGGTCGCGGCATCGAGGATCGCCTTGGTCACCTTGGTCGAGGAACGGATGGCGAGGCCGTCATACGCGCCGATGATGGCGATGACTTCCTCCGGTGTCTTGCCGGTGATTTCGTCGACTTCGACTCCGCGTTCACGGAAGATCTGCGCGGCCTTGGGGTCCATTTTGTCGCTGATGAGGACTTTGGGCATTTGTGTCTCCGCTCCCCGGCGAAGGCCGGAGTCCAGTTGGGAATGGTTGAAAGGGAACGACGCCTGTCGTTATGCCTGCTTCGAAACCGGGCCCCGGCCTTTGCCGGGGGGACCGCAAGGGTCAGGCGGCCTTCGCCGCCGCATACGCCCAATCGAGCCAGGGCCCGAGCGCGACGATGTCGGCGGTATCGACCGTCGCGCCGCACCAGATGCGCAGGCCCGGCGGAGCGTCGCGGTAGCTGGCGATGTCGTAGGCCGCGCCTTCGGCCTCCAGCAGCGATGCCATCGCCTTGATCAGCGCCGCGTCGGCGCCCGCGACCGTCAGGCACACGCTGGTCTTGGAACGCGACGCCGGATCGGCGGCGAGATGGCCGAGCCAGTCGCGTGTCCGCACGATCTCGTCGAGCGCGGCGGCGTTGGCGTCCGAGCGCGCGATCAGGCCGGGTAATCCGCCCAGCCCCTTCGCCCATTCGAGCGCGAAGATGGCGTCCTCGACCGCGAGCATCGAGGGCGTGTTGATCGTCTCGCCCTTGAACACGCCCTCGGCCAGCGCGCCCTTCGAGACCAAGCGGAACAGCTTGGGCAGC
>JBDSKT010000351.1:0-11503 GCA_039916765.1 Sphingomonas sp. | reverse complement strand
CCGCCGCCTGTCCTGCGGCAGTGCGTTGCTGCGACTTCAGGCTGTATTCGTCCATCGCCTCGCGGCTGATGCCGTAACGTTTGGCGACCACTTCCGCGGTGCCGAGCATCGGCATGTATATGGCCTTGTGCATCGCCAGCAATTCGGGATCGGGCGCGACACGCATCTGCGGGGTCTGGACCAAACTGATACTCTCCACCCCGCCGCCGACGGTGATATCCATGTTATCGAGAACGATTTGCTTGGCGGCGGTGGCGATCGCCATCAGGCCGGAGGAACATTGCCGGTCGATCGACATGCCCGCGACGCTGACCGGGAGCCCGGCACGCAAGAGCGAGGTGCGCGCGATGTTGCCGGCCTGGTGTCCCTGCTGCAGCGCGCAGCCCAGCACCACGTCATCGACTTCGGCGCCATCGATCCCAGCGCGCTCGACCGCGGCCTTGATCGAATGGCTGGCGAGGGTGGGCGAGGGCGTGTTGTTGAACGCACCGCGATACGCGCGGCCGATCGGGGTGCGGGCGGTGGAGACGATGACGGCGGAGCGCATGGGCTGATCCTCGGCTGAAAATCGGGCTGGAAATGGTACGGTTAAACGAAAATCTGGCTGATCCATTCCGCGATCATCGCGGGCTTTTCCTCGCCCTCGATCTCGACGGTGAATTCGACGACCTGCTGCCACTGACCGGGGCGCTTCTCGGCGAATTCTAGCAACTTGAAGCGCCCGCGCACGTTCTTGCCCGATCGCACCGGCTGGAGGAAGCGGACCTTGTTGCCCCCGTAATTGACGCCCATCTTCAGGCCTTCGATCTGAGGCGCATCGGCGACCTTCGAGGACAGCAGCGGCATCAGCGACAGCGTCAGGAAGCCGTGTGCGATGGTCCCGCCGAACGGGGTCATCTTGGCCATTTCCGGATTGACGTGGATGAACTGGTGGTCGCCTGTCGCGTCGGCGAACTTGTCGATCATGTCCTGGCTCACCGCCACCCACTCGCTGACAGACTCGCTGCCGATCTGGGTCGCTCGTTCCTGCGCGGTGATCGTCGCCATGGTTTCCCTCGATACGGCTTTGGCGCATAGGCGCTGAGAAAATCTTTTAGGCACCGAGGTAGCGCTCGCGCAAGCCTCGCCCGACCGGAAACAGGAAGATGACGGCAGACGTAGCGGCAGCGGCACGCAAATCCATGGCATCGCTTTACCGAGCGAGCGAACCCGATGTTCTAAAACCGCTTCTGGCGCGGGCCGCCTTGTCGCCCGAATCGCGCGGACGGGTGATGGACCACGCCCTTGGTCTGCTTGCCGATCTGCGCGCGGCGCAAGGGCGGGGTTGGGTCAACCAATTCCTGCAGGAATATCGGCTCAATTCGTCGGAGGGCGTGGCGTTGCTGTCGCTGGCCGAGGCGTTCCTACGCGTGCCCGATCCGGAGACGGCGGATCTGCTGATCGCCGACAAGCTGGGCGACGCGGATTGGCGCGCGCACACCGGCAAGTCGAACTCGACCCTGGTCAATTCGGCTACCTGGGGATTGGTCGTCGGCCGCGCCCTGGTCGGCGAGGGCGAGCGACAGGGCTCGCTACGCCGGCTGATAAGCCGTGCGGGGGAGCCGTTCGTGCGCCAGGCGGTGGGGGCCGCGATGCGCATGATGGGCGAGATCTTCGTCATGGGCCGCACGATCGACGAAGCGGCAAAGCGAATGAAGAAGCCCGAGCACAAGGGCTTTACCGCGAGCTTCGACATGCTCGGCGAGGCGGCGCGGACGATGGACGACGCGGCACGATATTTCCGCGCCTACACCGATGCGGTTGACGCGGTGGGGCGCGATCCGGCGGCGGGCAACTCAATCTCGGTCAAGCTCTCCGCGCTACATCCGCGTTACGAACTTGGGCAGTACGACAAATGCGTGCCGGCGCTGACCGACATGCTGGTCGCATTGGCGGAACAGGCAGCGGCGAAGGACATCGCTCTGACCGTCGATGCCGAGGAGTCCGAGCGGCTCGAGATGAGCCTCGACATCATCGGTACGGTCGCCGCGCTGCCGGGCCTCAAGGGCTGGGACGGGTTCGGCATGGCGGTGCAGGCGTATGGTAAACGCGCGCTGCCGGTGATCGCATGGGCGAATGCGCTCGACCGGGTGATGAACGTGCGCCTGGTCAAGGGCGCCTATTGGGATAGCGAGATCAAGCGCACCCAGGTCGAGGGGCTGAGCGACTATCCGCTGTTCACGCGCAAGGCGGCGACCGACGTGAGCTACCTCGCCGTGGCGCGCGATATGCTCGACGCAAAGAACATCCGGCCCGCGTTCGCGAGCCACAACGCGCTGACGGTGGCGACGATCCTGGAATGGGCGGGAACGGACCGCGACTTCGAGTTCCAGCGACTGCACGGGATGGGCGAGGGGCTGTACGAGCGATTGGTCCGCGACGAAGGCTATCACTGCCGTATCTACGCACCGGTCGGCGGGCATCGCGACTTGCTCGCCTATCTCGTGCGGCGATTGCTGGAGAACGGCGCGAATTCCAGCTTCGTGCACCAGCTTGCCGACGAGAATCTGAGCGAGGAGGAAATCCTCGCCGATCCTGTGGCGAAGATCGCGGCGGTGGGCGGCACGCGGCACCCGAGCATCCCGCTGCCCATCGATCTGTTCGGGGACCGGAAGAATTCGGGCGGGATCGATCTGAGCGATCCGACGATCCTGGCCGCGACTGCGGCCACGGTAGCGAAGCCACTTCCCGTCGTTCGTCTGGACGGTGGCGATGTATCGGCAGCGATCGCGCGTGCCCATGCCGCATTCTCGGCCTGGTCCGGCACTCCCGTGGAAACTCGCGCCGCCTGCCTCGACCGACTGGCCGACAGTCTTGAGGCGAACCGTGAGGAATTGATGGCGATCTGCGTGCAGGAGGCGTTCAAGACCATTCCGGATTCGATTGGCGAGGTGCGCGAAGCAACCGACTTCTGCCGATATTACGCACAGCAGGCGCGGGCGGGATTACAGCCGATCGAGCTGCCCGGTCCGACGGGCGAGCGCAACACGCTGCACCTCGACGGGCGCGGCGTCTGGGCGACGATCGCACCGTGGAATTTCCCGCTGGCGATCTTCCTCGGCCAAACGGTCGCGGCGCTCGTCACTGGCAACACTGTGGTCGCCAAGCCCGCGCCGCAGACCCCGCGGATCGCCGCACGCGCAGTCGCGTTGGCGCACGCGACCGGCGTGCCGAAGGACGCGCTGATCCTTCTGCCTGGCGGGCCGGAGGTCGGCGCCGCGCTGACCGCCGACCGCCGCGTGATGGGGGTCGCGTTCACCGGATCGACCGCGACGGCCAAGAAGATCGCTCGCTCGCTGCTTGAGGACGAGGATCGCCCGATCGTCCCGCTGATCGCCGAGACCGGTGGGATCAACGCGATGATCGTCGATTCCACCGCGCTGCCCGAGCAAGTCGTCGCCGACGTCGTCACCTCGGCATTCCGCTCGGCGGGGCAGCGTTGCTCGGCGCTGCGGCTGCTGCTGCTGCAGGAGGAGATCGCCGAAGCGACAATCGAAATGCTCAAGGGCGCGATGGATCTGCTGGTGATCGGCGACCCCGCCGATCCGGCAACCGATGTCGGCCCGGTGATCGACCGGGCCGCGTACGACAAGCTGATGACCTATCGGGCCAGCCGCCGAGGCGACACCCTCAAGACATTGGAGGTGGCGGAACGGGGTCTGTTCGTTCCGCCTACGCTGATCCGTATCGACGGGATCGGCGGGCTCGACCGCGAATGGTTCGGCCCCGTGCTGCACGTCGCGACTTGGCCCGCTGGGCGGCTCGCCGAGACGATCCGCGCGGTCAATGCCAAGGGATACGGCCTGACGATGGGGCTGCACAGCCGCATTGCGCGTGCCGCCGACGTGACCGAGGTCGAGGCGGCTGTGGGCAATCTTTACATCAATCGCTCGATGATCGGCGCAGTGGTGGGTAGCCAGCCGTTCGGCGGCGAAGGCTTATCGGGTACGGGCCCGAAGGCAGGCGGGCCGCATTATCTGTATCGCTTTGTCGCGGAGCGGGCGGTTTCGGTCGATACCACCAGTGCCGGTGGGAACGCGACGTTACTGTCGCTCGACGAAGGCGACATCTGATCCGCTAACCGTGGCCTTCCTGATCAGCGGCGGTGCGATCACCTGACGAGGGCGGCGCGGCCACCCTGCCTTCCGATTTGCCACTGGGGGTCGGCGTTTGCGCCGGCTTGAGCCCGGCTTCCTCGGCGGTCAGTCCGGTCTGGGTAGGATAGGCAAGTGCGATGCTTTCATCGTTGAGACGGCGAATGAGTGCCAAGCCGACCGAATGTCGCGCATCGAACATGTCCTGAAAAGCGGCGCTTGGCGTATCGAATTCGACGTCGAAGTCGTAACTCTGCGCGCCGAATGTGGTGAAGCCGGCCCGGACGAACTTGACGCCGTTGGCCTCGATCTCCTCCTTGATCATCCCTGGCAGTTTTTCCAGCACCGAGACCGGCGTCGTCTGGACCAGCCCGAGCGTGAAGATGACGCGGCGATATTCGCGGGTCGTGTTGTTGATGATCTCCTTGTCGAGCAAATTCTTGTTCGAGATGATCCGCGCTTCGCCGCTGGTGCCGCGGATGCGGGTGGACTTCAGGCCGATGCCCTCCACAGTGCCGCTCGATTTGTCATAGGTGATCGCATCGCCGCGCCGGAAGGGACGGTCGAAGATAATCGCCAAGGCAGCAAACAGATCGGCGAAGATGCCCTGCGCGGCGAGACCGATCGCGATGCCGCCGACGCCGAGACCAGCGATGAGGCCACTGACGTTGACACCGAGGTTGGACAGCACGACGACCAGCGCGATCGCGAACAATGCGAAGGTAACGAGCAAGCGGATGATGCCCATCGCGCTGCCCAGCGCCTCACCGTGATAATGCTCTGATCGCGTCTTGTGCTCGACCGCACCGAGGATGACCTCGCGCGCCCAGATCGCCGCCTGAAATACCGCCGCGACAGTGAACAGGAAGGTGATCGTCGTCGCGACCTCTGTAGGTGGGTTGGCATAGCCCGCGACCAGTTTTGCCGCGAGCATGATGATGAAGAAATTGCCCGTGCGAGTTACCGCGCGGCCGACCACGGTCCACCATCCAGTACCGGCGGTGTCGCGGTTGCACAATTTGTGGCCAAGCGAGCGGAGCACCCACAGAACCGCGACGATCACCGCGCTAATGCCAAGCGCGATGAGGATTTGCAGCCAATGCGTTTGCAACCAGGTGCTGCCGGCATTGTAGAGACCAGCGACTTGGGAATGGATATCAGGGGTGACGGCGCGCGCGGGAGCGGCGGCATTGTGGATGGCACTCATAAAATCACGCTGCCTTGGCTTGCGGTGCCCCGTCAAGAAAGGCGATCAGGCCGCGCTCGACGCGGCTGAGATGGTCCAGCTTGCGCGGCAGCTTCAGCGCCGCGCGGAAGCGCGTCTGGCCCTTTTTAATCAGCCCGATGAGGCGCGGATGAACGTATGACTTGCGCGCGATCGCCGCCGTGTTGCCAAGTTGTTCGGTCACCGGTTCAAGCATCGCTTTCAGGCTCAGGTCGCGTTCCGCACTGGCCAGGGTTTCGAACGCGGTGACGCTTGCCGCCCAGGTACGGAAATGCTTGGCGGTGAAATCGCTGCCGGTCGCCGCCCGGATATAGGCGTTGACGTCCGCCGAGGTTACCGGGTGCACGACGCCCGCCTCGTCGCGCCACGCGAAAAGGTGGCCAGCGCGCAGCCCCGCGCTTTTCTTGATGAACCGCACCAGCGGCGCGTCCACGACCTTCAAGTCGCAATCCTTGCCCGATTTGGCCCTGAAGCGCAGCCGTAACGTGCGACCCTTCACAACCGCATGGCGTTTGCGCAGCGTGGTAGCACCGAAGCTCTTGTTCGTCTTGGCATAGGCCTCGTTGCCGACGCGGATCCGCCCCTCGTCGAGCAGGCGCACGACGGCGGCGACCGCGCGGGCTTTGTTTATTCCGCGTGTTTGCAGGTCTGCGGCGACCCGCTTGCGCAGCGCGGGGAGCGCCAGACCGAACTCGGCGCAGCGATCATATTTCTTCGCCGCGCGCGCGTCGCGGAAATCGGCGTGATAGCGATATTGCTTGCGGCCCTTGTCATCCCACCCCACCGCCTGGATATGGCCGTTGGGCTTGGGGCAGAACCAGGCATCGGTATAGGCGGGCGGCAGACCGATCCGGTTGAGCCGATCAATTTCGTCGCGGTCGGTGATCCGGGTTCCGTCGGCACGGAAGTACCCCCAGCCACGGCCCATCTTTCTGCGCGTTATTCCGGGCTTGCTGTCGTCGCAGTATCTGATCTTCGCCATTGGGTCCCTCGCATCGGCGCTAGGAATGCGCGGATCATCGCTTCGTTCCGGAACGCGGCGGCGCGCGAGGGGTTGAGTGGAGCAAGCCCACAATGGAGTTTCCCGACATGGCCGATCTTGCCCCCAATCTTTCTAGGGCCCGCGTGCTGTTCCTCGCCACCGACGGGTTTGAGAATGACGAATTGTTTAAGCCGCGCCAGGCGTTGCTCGACGCCGGTGCCAAGGTGACGCTGGCGAGCATCAAGACCAATCCGATCCTGGGCGAGAAAGCCGGAGAGAAGGCAGATACGATCACCCCGGATATGACGCTCGATGAGGTCGATACCGATGATTATGACGCGCTGGTGCTGCCCGGCGGTGTCGGCAACCCCGACAAGATGCGGATGGAGGAACGCGCGGTCGAAATCATCCAGGAATTTGCGGACGACGAAAAGCCGATCGCGGCTATTTGTCACGGGCCGTGGCTGCTCATCGAGGCGGACGTCGTCGATGGACGGACGATGACGAGCTGGCCTTCGATCCGCACCGATCTCGAGAATGCGGGGGCGAACACGGTCGATGAGGAAGTCGTTGTGGATGGGCATTTCATCACCAGCCGCAAGCCCGATGACATTCCGGCCTTCAATCAGGCGGTGATCAAGATGCTTTCGGAGCAGATGGCCGACGCCTGAGGCGCGGCCAGGCGGGCAGCGCGACGGCATTCACCCATCGCTGCGCCGGGCGCTCGACGAAGTGGTAAAGTGCGATCGAGCTGCCCAGCACCATCGCGAGGTATAGCGCGATCAGTGCGGGATGGATGGCGTGCGCATCGCTCACCAGTGCCAGTTTGAACACTACGAACAGCATGAAATGGGCGAGATAGGTCGCGTAGCTGATTTCGCCGAGATAGTGCAGCCATCGCGCCTCAAGCGGGTTGCCACGTGTCCCGCTCGATAGCGCCAGTGCGAGCAACGCCGCGGCAAAGGCGGCAGGAATTGCGAGCGTTTCGGGTAACGTCCCGCCGAGCCATAGCGCGAAAGACGCCGCGGCAACGGTCGCCGCGATCCATCCTGGTCGCGCCGCCGCGCCGCGCCAGCGGAGCCACAGTGCGCCGGTGGCGGTGCCGGCGGCAAATTCGAGCACGCAGCGCACTAATCCTATCTGCGAAATGCCTTGGCCGAGGTTGGCGGCGCCGACTGCCGTCATGATCTCGTGGAGCAACAGCAGCAATGCGCCAATTGCTGCGACCACTGCGGGCGTCGGCACGCGCCGCCAATCTATCGCCAGCGCGAGCAGCGGGAACAGCAGGTAAGCACCGAGTTCGCAGCTGATCGACCAGCTCGGGTCGTTCCAAACCAGATGGTCGGTGAAGCCCCAGTTTTGCAGCAGCATGACGTGCAGCGGCAATTGCGCGAACGGATAATCCTCGGGATTTGCGTGGGCGGTAACGATGAGCGCTAGCGCAAGGGCTACGGCGCCGCCAAGTACCACGAGGTGCAGCGGCCAGATGCGCGCCACTCGCTTGCGCAGGAATGCGGGAACGGCGCGCCACCCTTCGCGTCGCAACCGCTCGCTCCAGCTCAACCAGATGACGAAGCCCGACAGCAGGAAGAAGAAATCGACCGCGAGATACCCCTTGGCGAAGAATGCTACGGCATTTGCGGGCAGACCCGCGACTGACAGGCGGATGTGATACAGTACGACCATCCACGCGGCGACGCCGCGTACCGAGGTCAATGCGCGCAATTCCTCCCTCACGCCGGTGCGGTCGCCGCCGGAGGTGTCTTGCGCATCGGGCGCCACACGCTTTCGCTACGTCTGCGCGCGAGATAGGTATCGAGCCCGATCTGCGCGCCGACCAGCATGAATACGAATGGCTGGAAGGCGATACCGATGAAGGCCGCGCCGAGCAGATAAACCAGATGCGCCGACTGCAACGCCCCCGCAAGCGGCGCGATCCATTCCTCGCCATCGTCGGGCTTGCGGTAGCGGCGCCGTAGCAGCTCCATGCGGAACACGCCGATCAGGCTGATCGCCAACCACAGGATCAGCCCCGGCCAACCCTGTTCGCCGAGCATTTCGAAATAGGCACTGTGGAATGCGCGAGCCTTGTCGATAGTCAGCGTCTTTTCGACCGAAGAGTTGCCCGCTTCGCCGGCGACCTTCTCGGTATCGTAACGGATCTGATTCTGGCGGTACATTTCGAACCCACCGCCAAACGGATGGCTCTTGGCGTATTCCCAGGTCCACTGCCACACCGCGATCCGCGTCGAGGCACTTTCGTCGGCCTTGTACGACTTGATTGTGCTCATCCGGTCGCTGAATGCGCTCGGCAGGAACGGCACCGCGATGAGCCCGATCGCGGCGATCAGCCCGAGATAGAGTAATTTGCGCTTCGTTTCGCGCAGCATCAGCACCGCGACGAGGCCGATGCACAGCAGCCCGGTGCGGGTCGATGTGCCGATCGGGATCAGCAGGCAGGCGAAGACCAGCGCGAAGCAGAAGGTCTTCACCTTCCAGTCGGGTGGGAAGATCGTGCCGTGGCGGGTGAACCACAGCACCAGCGGGATGATCGCGATGGCGACGGTGGAGATGGTCGAGCCCTCGTACAGCCCGGAATTGTTCGAGACCATGAGGTTGAGTTCGCCGTAACCACCCCCGCTTGCCAGCGTCTTGATCGCGCCGACAATGATGATCGATGCCGCCGAGGCGATCATGAACAAGAGCAGCGATTCGATACGCAGCCTGGTTCGTAACGTCAGTGGAAGAAAGGCTGCGAAGGCAAGGGCTTTCCACACCCAATCCCACTTATCGAGAGCCTCGACCGGGAAGTCGGCGTTTTTCGTCGTGATGAAGCACCACAAAAGTAGCAGGATGATCAAGCCCTGGCGCGGACCGACGCGCGCATCGCGCTTGTCGTCGGCAAGCAGCCACCCACCCACAGCCAATGCGACGGCGATAAGCGAAATCGGCACCGAATTGAGCAGCAGGTACGTCAGCCGCTGCGGGCTGACGATGTCAATATAGACATATGACAGCACGAACAGGAACGGACGCCGGAAGCCCGCGGCGAAGAACATCGCGAGGAAAGCGACGAAGACCAGGTCACGCACCGGGCGTGCGCCCGTTTCTTGGCTGGGCGTTACGCGTGCTCGGTTCGCGGTCGAGATCGGGGCGACGCAATAGCAACCAGCCGGCAAGGAGCATCAGGCCGTGGCTGACCGCGAGCGCGAAATTGTCGATCATGCGGCCTGTCTTCCCGGATATGGTTACGGATCGCATAGCCGAGCCGGGTTGACGTGCCGTTAAACAAGCCGTGGCAAGACACGGTGATGCGCATCCTGCACATCCTCGATCACGGCTTGCCGCTGCACAGCGGTTATACGTTTCGTACGCGCGCAATTCTGAAGGCGCAGATGCGCAGCGGCCTGCAAGTCGCTGCGGTTACGGGGCCGCGGCACGGCGGGCTCGCGCCGCTGCGCGAATGCATCGACGGGATCGATTTCTTTCGCACGCTCGTGCCGACGCGATGGCCGAGTCCACTTAACGAGCTGCGCGAGATCGGTGCCTTTTCAAAGCGTATCGCACAGGTGGTCGACGATTTCCGGCCGGATATCCTCCATGCGCATTCGCCGGTGCTGGACGCGCTTGCCGCGCTGCGTGTGGCCAAGCGACGCAAACTTCCGCTGGTCTATGAAATCCGCGCTTTTTGGGAAGACGCGGCGGTGGGCAACGGGCAGGGACGCGAGGGTTCGGCCAAGTACCGCGCGATCCGAGCGATCGAGACCTGGGCAGCCGGCAAGGCCGACGCCGTGGCGGTGATCTGCGAGGGGTTGAAGCACGACTTGCTCGCGCGCGGCATTCCGGCGGATAAGGTGATCGTATCGCCCAATGGCGTCGATCTGTCGGTATTCGGTCTGCCGACGCCCCGCGACAACGCGCTTGCCGCCCAACTCGGGCTCGATGGCAAGGACGTCGTCGGTTTTATCGGCAGCTTCTATGATTACGAGGGTCTCGACCACCTGATCGCGGCGATGCCGATGCTTTTGGCGGCCCGCCCGCGGGCGCATTTGGTGCTGGTCGGTGGCGGGCCGATGGAGGAGGCGCTTCGTGCCCAGGCGTCTTCATCCCAAGTCGCGGAGCGGATCCATTTCGTCGGCCGTGTGCCACACCAAACCGTCGAGCGGTATTACAGCGTGATCGATGTGCTTGCCTATCCGCGCAAGCGCATGCGGTTGACCGATCTGGTCACGCCTTTGAAACCGTTGGAAGCGATGGCACAGCGCCGGCTGGTCGTCGCGTCAGATGTCGGCGGGCACCGGGAGCTCATTCGCGACGGTGTGACCGGCACCTTGTTCAAACCGGACGATCCGCGCGCGCTGGCCGACGCGCTGGCGGACGTGTTCGCCGACCGCGGGGTGTGGGAGCGGCGTCGCGACGAGGCACAGCGTTTCGTGGAGGCTGAACGGAACTGGGCGCTCAATGTGGCGCGTTACACACCTGTTTACCAAAAACTCACGGACGGCGGCGTATCCCCTGTTGCATGGTCGCGTTCCTCCGCCGTCAACGTCTGAATCCGCCGCTCGCGTCACTTGTCGGTGGCACGATTGGACTGCTCGTCGCGATCATGTTCGTGCTGCTGCCGACCGGCGTCCTCGAGGATTTGGTAATCGATTCGGGCGTCGCAGCAGTAGTTTCGGCCGCTGAACCACCTTTGGGTTATACCGCTAGGTTTGCACTGGCGTTGCTGTTCGGTGGCGCCATGGGCAGCGCGGTTTGGTTCACACTGTTCCTGAGTATTGGCAACCGCGCGATCTGGGCGGATGCGGCAAACGATGCGAGCGGCGAGCGCACGCCGATTCTGCGACGCGCTGATGCGCATCCCGATGCCCCGGCACGCCGACCGCTTTCGGCGTTGCGCGATCTCGGCGATCCGTTCTTCGATCCCGATGCCACGATCCGAATCTCCTTATCGACCGATGAATCAGAGCGCGAACCGGCTATCGCGCTGGCCGTCGATGTCGCGTCGCCCGAACCCCCGGTCGAGCGGGGAGTCCCGGCGGACCTCGATCAGCCGCTGGCATCCTTCGATCCCCAAGCGATTCCCGACGAGCCCGCCAATTGGTCCCCGGCGCCGCCACCGCTCGCGTCCGTCCCGCGGCGTCAGATTTATGAACCGGCGGA
>JBDSKT010000350.1:0-8661 GCA_039916765.1 Sphingomonas sp. | reverse complement strand
GAGATCGAGGCGCTGGCGGCGACCGACCCGTTCGTAACCTCGGGTGTCGCGACCGCCAGGGTCACCGCGTTCAACGCCAGCTTCGCGGCGCCGGAGATAGCGGCACTGCTCGAATGACGATCGCGCTGATCGATTACGGCGCGGGCAACCTGCATTCGGTGCACAACGCGCTGATCGCGGCGGGGGCGGACGGCGTCGCGATTACCACCGATGCGGATGCCGTCGCGCGCGCCGATCGCATCGTGCTGCCCGGCGTCGGCGCGTTCGGAGCGTGTGCCGCGGCGCTGCGCGCGGTGCCGGGAATGGTCGAGGCGATCGAAGCGCGAGTGCGGCAGGGCGGCACCCCCTTTCTCGGCATTTGCGTCGGCATGCAGTTGATGGCGACGCGCGGTGAAGAACTGGGCATGCATCAGGGCCTGGGCTGGATCGATGGCACCGTGCGCGCGCTCGCTCCCGCTGATCCCGCGGCGAAGGTGCCGCATATGGGTTGGAACGATGTCGTCCCGACCCTCTCCCATCCGCTGATCATGCCGGGCGAGGCCTATTTCCTCCACGGCTACGCGTTTGAGGGCGACGCCGTGCTCGCGACCACCGACCATGGTGGCACCGTCACCGCCGCGATCGGCCGCGACACTATGATCGGCGTGCAATTCCACCCGGAAAAGAGCCAGCGTTACGGGCTCGATTTCCTCGCTCGCTTCCTCGCGTGGCGGCCGTGATGATGGCGGTATGAGCCTCATCGTCTTCCCCGCGATCGACCTCAAGGGCGGGCAGGTCGTACGCCTCGCCGAGGGCGATATGGCACGCGCGACGGTGTACGGCGACAACCCCGCGCACCAGGCGAGGCTGTTCGCCGACCAGGGCGCCGAATTCCTCCACGTCGTCGATCTCGACGGAGCGTTTGCCGGCGCATCGGTCAACGGTGAGGCGGTCGCTGCGATCATCGAGGCGTTCCCCGGCCATATCCAGCTCGGCGGCGGCATTCGGAACCGGGAGTCGGTCGAGAAGTGGTTCGATCTCGGTGTGTCGCGCGTGGTGATCGGCACCGCCGCGCTGGAGGATCCGGATTTCGTGCGAGAAGCGGCGCGTGATTTTCCCGGCGGGATCGTCGTCGCGGTCGATGCGAAGGACGGCATGGTCGCGACGCGCGGCTGGGCCGACGTGTCCGATGTCGAAGTGATCGACCTCGCGCGCCGCTTCGAGGATGCTGGCGTGGCGTCGCTGCTGTTCACCGATGTGGGGCGCGACGGGATGATGAAGGGCTGCAACATCGAGGCGACGGTCGATCTCGCCCGCGCGGTCGATATACCGGTGATCGCGAGCGGCGGCGTGGCGAGCATCGGCGAGATCCACGTCCTGGCGCTGCACGCGCGTGATGGGGTGGAGGGCGTGATTACCGGGCGGGCGCTGTATGACGGGCGGCTTGATCTGGCGGCGGCGATGGCCGTGGCGGCGGCGGCGTGAACAATCACCTTCCCGGCATTATCGCGCTTGCCTGCGCACCGATATTCGCGCTGATGGTCTTCGCGGCGCTGCGCACCGGAGAAGCTTGGGGGCGATACGGTCCGGAAGCATCGCGCGATACCGCGCCTTTCCATTACTGGCTGAACGTGGCCGTACAATCGGTGCTTATGATCGGAGCGCTGGCCATCGCCGCCTGGAATCTCCTGGGACTGGACGGATGACCGTCCGCGCCCGCGTCATCCCCTGCCTCGACGTCGCCGATGGCCGCGTGGTCAAGGGTGTCAACTTCGTCGATCTGAAGGACGCGGGGGACCCGGTCGAGCAGGCCCGCGCCTATGACGCGGCGGGGGCGGACGAGCTCTGCTTCCTCGACATCACCGCCAGCCACGAGGCGCGCGGCACGATCCTCGACGTGGTGCGCCGCACCGCCGAAGTGTGCTTCATGCCGCTGACCGTCGGCGGCGGGGTGCGATCGGTCGAGGATGCGCGCGCGCTGCTGCTGGCGGGCGCGGACAAGGTCGCGGTCAATTCCGCCGCGGTCGCGCGGCCCGACCTGGTGGCCGAGCTGGCCGACCGATTCGGTAGCCAGTGCGTCGTCGCCTCGGTCGATGCGCGGCGGGTCGGCGGCTCGGGGGCGTGGGAAGTCTTCACCCATGGCGGGCGGCGCGCGACGGGGATCGACGCGGTCGCGCACGCGCTGCGGCTGGCGGAACTCGGCGCTGGCGAGCTGTTGATCACCTCGATGGATCGCGACGGCACGCGCGACGGCTACGACCTCGCCCTGATCCGTACCATCGCCGATCAGGTAAGCGTACCGGTGGTCGCCTCGGGCGGCGTCGGCGGGCTGGACGATCTGGTCGCGGGGATCACCGAGGGCCATGCGAGCGCGGTGCTCGCCGCCTCGATCTTCCACTTCGGCGAGGCGAGCATCGCCGACGCGCACGCCGCGCTGGCCGCGGCAGGCGTGTCGGTACGCCGACCGCTCGCGGCGACGAAGCCTTAACCCGCGACGCTTATGCTGGCGGCCATGCGCCTCGCCCTCGCCCTGCTGATCACCGCGCCGGCTTTCGCCGCGCCGCACACCGGCGTGCCCAAGATTCGCACCGGGCCGGAGCTGTCGGACATCGCGCTGTTCGCCATGGCGTGCCTCGGCGTGTGGGTCGTCCGCCGCGCGATGCGCGCGCGATTCGCCAAACGCCAGGCCCCGACCGAGACCGAGACCGACACCGAGGATTGACCTTCGCGCCTCGCTGCGCCAGCCAGCGCGCATGGCCGACGATATGCTAGACCGCCTGGAAGCGACGATCCGCGAGCGGCGCGGACATGACCCCGCCACCTCCTATGTCGCGCGATTGACCGCGAAGGGCCGCGCCAAGATCGCGCAGAAATTGGGCGAGGAAGCGATCGAAACGGTGATCGCGGCCTGTGGCGGCGACGATGCCGCGATCGTCCCCGAAGCCGCCGATCTCCTTTTCCATCTACTCGTGCTGCTTGCCGATGCTGGTCTGTCGCTCGATGACGTGCGCGCCGAACTCGCCCGGCGAGAGGGGCTGTCGGGGATCGACGAAAAGGCCGCGAGAGGAACCTCCTGATGCCGATCGACGCCACGCAACCGTATGATCACGACAATATCTTCGCTAGGATCCTGCGCGACGAAATTCCGTCCAGCCGTGTTTATGAAGACGATTATGCCATCGCCTTCCACGACGTCGCTCCCCAGGCGCCGACGCATATCCTGGTCATCCCGCGCGGCGCCTATGTGTCGTGGGACGACTTCAGCGCGCGCGCCTCGGACACCGAAATCGTCGGGTTCGTCCGAGCGGTCGGCACGGTGGCGCGCGAGCGGGGGCTGGTTGCGCCGGGTTACCGTCTGCTGGCCAACACCGGGGTGCAATCGGGGCAGGAGGTGCCGCATCTCCATGTCCACCTGTTCGGCGGAAAGCGGCTGGGCCCGATGCTGGCGGAATAGCCGCTGGTCGATAAGGGATTGCGCGGGGCGGTTTTCGCTTTAGGCTCGTATGACCTAGAAAACGACGGCGTTCATCGTCGTGTCCCCGGGGGGAGAGTTTGATGATATTCGACCGCGTTAAGTCTCTCGATGCGATCCTGCTGACCGCCGAGAAAAAGGGTCTGCACCGGTCGCTCGGCGCGTTGCAGTTGACCCTGCTCGGCGTCGGTGCCGTCATCGGCACCGGTATCTTCGTGCTGACTGCGGAAGCCGCGCAGAAGGCTGGTCCGGGCATGCTGCTGAGCTTCGCCGTCGCGGGCTTCGTCTGCGCCGTCGCCGCACTGTGTTATTCCGAACTTGCCTCGATGGTCCCCGTATCGGGTTCGGCCTACACCTACACCTATGCCGTCACCGGCGAGTTGCTCGCCTGGATGGTCGGCTGGGCGCTGATCCTCGAATATGCGGTCGGCGCGAGCGCGGTCGCGGTCGGCTGGTCCAACCACGCCGCCGGGCTGCTCGACGGGTTGGGCTTCCATCTGCCCAACGCGATCAGGAATGCCGATGCGCTGATGGCCTATGTCCAGATCGCATTCGGCGCGACGCCCAACGCCGATCTGCAGACCGCGCTGAGCACCGGCGGGTGGATCAACGCGCCGGCGATCCTCATCGTGACCCTGGTCACCTGGCTGCTCGTCATCGGCACGACCGAGAGCGCGCGCGTCAACACGGTGCTGGTGTTGATCAAGATCGTCGCGCTCACCGCCTTCGTCGCGCTGACGCTGCCGGTGCTCAATTCGTCGCACTTCAGCTCGGCGACCGAACCGTTCCTGCCGACGGGCACCACGGGAATGCTGGGCGCCGCCGCCTCGATCTTTTTCGCCTATGTCGGTTTCGACGCGGTCTCGACCGCGGCGGAGGAAACCAAGAACCCGCAACGCAACGTCCCGATCGGGCTGATCGGATCGCTCGGCATCTGCACGATCTTCTACATCCTCGTCGCCTCCGGCGCGATCGGCGCGATGGGCGCGCAGCCCGTCACCGGGCTGGACGGCTCGGTACTCGCGCCGGGCTCGGCGGAAATGGCCGGACGCTGCGCCGCGATCGTGACGTCTGGCGTGGTCGAGCCTTTGGTCTGCTCGAAGGAAGCGCTCGTCCATGTTCTCACGACGATCCATTGGCCGGTGATCGGCCGCCTGGTCGGCCTTGCCGCCGTCCTGGCGCTCCCTTCGGTCGTGCTGATGATGATGTTCGGCCAGACGCGCGTCTTCTTCACGATGGCGCGTGACGGGCTGCTTCCCGAAAAGCTCGCCTCGATCCATCCGAAGTTCCGCACGCCGCACGTCGTGACGATCGTCACCGGCGTGGCCGCGGCCTTCGCCGCCGCCATCCTGCCGGTCGGCAAGCTGGCCGATTATTCCAACTCGGGGACGCTGTTCGCCTTCCTGATGGTGGCGATCTCGGTGATGGTCCTGCGCAGGACCGATCCCGGCCGGCATCGTCCGTTCCGCACGCCCGCGGTGTGGATCGTCGCGCCGCTCGCGATCATCGGTTGCCTCGGCCTGTATTTCTCGCTGCCGCTGACCGCCATCCTGGTGTTACCGATCTGGGGCGCGGTCGGGCTGGCGATCTACTTCCTCTATAGCCGCAGCCGTAGCCATGTCGGACGCGGCGTCGTCGATGTGATCGATGATCCGTCGATGCAGCCGGAGACGGCGCGGCCGCTCTAAGCGGGACAGGCGGGCAAAAAGAAAGGGCCGCGGGATCGTCTCCCGCGGCCTTTTTCGTTTCAGCCGGCTTGCTAGGAATTCAGGCGGCGGCAAGCTTTTCCGCCACCAGTGCCTGCAAATCACACATCGGCCGCGCGCCGACATGACTAATGATCTCCGCCGCGCACACTGCGCCGAGCTTCAGCGACTGGTTGAGATCCCAGCCCTGCGCCTGGCCGTGCAGGAAGCCGGCGGCGAACAGGTCGCCAGCGCCTGTCGTGTCCACCACGCGGTCGATCGGCTCGGCTGACACTTGCGCCCGTACACCGTCCTGGATGGCGCATGCGCCGTCCGCGCCCTGGGTTACCACCAGGGTCGGCACCTTGGCGGCGATCTGCGCCATCGCGCTTTCGAGATCGGGCGCTTGCGACAGCGACAGCAGTTCCGCGTCGTTGGCAAACAAGATGTCGATCAAGCCAAGGTCGATCAGCTCGTGAAAATCGGCTCGGTAGCGATCGATGACGAACTCAGCGCTTGGAGAGAAGGCCACCTTGCGCCCCGCCGCCTTGGCCGAAGCGATCGCGGCGCGCATCGCGGCACGCGGTTCCTCGGGATCCCACAGATATCCCTCGAGGTAGAGAATCGCCCCCGACGCAATCAGATCATGGTCGATCTCCGCCTCCGGGAGGAACTGCGACGCACCGAGATATGTGTTCATCGTGCGCTGGCCGTCGGGCGTCACGAAGATCAGCACGCGACCCGTGGCCGGTTCGCCGGGGCGCATCGCGGTTTCGAAATGCACGCCAAGACTTTTCATATCGTGCACGAACACTTTGCCTAGCTGATCGTCCGCGACCTGCCCGACGAAGCCGCATCGACCGCCAAGCGCGGCGATGCCGGCGATGGTGTTGGCGGCGGACCCACCGCTCGCCTCGATCCCCGGCCCCATTTTGGCATAAAGCTGATCCGCTGCCTCGGGCGAGAAGACGAGCTGCATCGACCCCTTGGTCATGCCTTCCGCGGCGATGAACGCGTCGTCGGCATGCGCTAAAATATCGACGACCGCGTTACCGATCGCGACGACGTCGTAGGTGGGGCTGGTCACATGGTTCTCCGGGCCGAAAAGCGAAGCGCCGGCCCTAGGGAGAAGCGACTGCCGGCGCAACCGTTTGGCCTATTGCCTCGCCGGCGCTAGAGCGGAGCGATGTTTCGCGCGTTCTTCCTTTCGCTCAGCCAGCTCGGCGATCCGCGGATCGTCCGCGTCTTCCTTAAGTCGTTCCTGATCACGCTGGTGGTTTTCGCGGTAATAGGGGTCGGCGTCTGGTACGGGGTCGATGCGCTGATGGCGCAGTGGGATATCGGCGATTCCAGCCCGTGGCTCGCGGGTCTGGCGGCGATCTTCGGCACCGTCCTGCTCGGCTGGCTGCTGTTCCAGGTCGTCGCGATCGGAGTGATCCAGCTGTTCGTCGACGATATCGTGCTCGCGGTCGAGCAGCGGCACTATCCCGACGCACTTGCCGGTGCGCGACGGATCACGATGGGGCGTGCCGCGTTGATGGGCCTCGGGTCGGCTGGCCGCGCGCTGCTCGTCAACCTCGCGCTGCTGCCGCTCTATCTGCTGTTGCTGGTGACCGGCGTCGGCACGCTGGTGCTGTTTCTCGTCGCCAATGGCTGGGTGCTGGGGCGCGATCTGATGGAAATGGTCGCCGCTCGCCACCTGCCCCGCGCGGCGATGCGAGACTGGCGCAAGACGACGCGCGGCGAACGCTTCGCGCTGGGCGTTGCCATCATGGCGCTGTTCGTGGTTCCGTTCGCCAACCTGTTCGCGCCGGTGCTCGGCGCGGCGATGGCGACTCACCTGTTCCACGGGAGACGGAAATGAAGCGGATGGCGGTGTTGCTCGGGGCGCTGACGCTGGGCGCGTGCGCGGGCGACGGCGTCGCACCGGCGACGCATTACAAGCCGGCGCCGTTCATCGCGATACCCACCGGCACGGCGGGGCTCGACCGTGTGCTGGGCCAGCCCGGCGGGGCGCTGATCGGCCTGTTCGGCCAGCCGCTCGCCGACGTGCGCGAGGGGCCCGGGCGCAAGCTCCAGTTCGGCAACGCGACCTGCGTGCTCGACGCCTATCTCTACCCCAAGGGAGCGGGCGAGCCGCTCGTCAGCTATGTCGATGCGCGCCAGACCGATGGCAGCCCGATCGACCGCGCGAGCTGTGTCGGCGCGCTTCAGGCGGGGCGGCGGCGCTAGGTCAGGCGCTCCAGCGCCCACCCGGCCGCCTCGGCCACCACCGGATCGGCATCATCGAGCAACCGCCGTACCGGCTCGACCAGTGCGTCATCGCCGCTATTGCCCGCAGCGATCAGGCAGTTGCGCACCATCCGGTCGCGTCCGATCCGCTTGATCGGCGATCCGGCGAACACCGCGCGAAACGCCGCATCGTCGAGCGCGAGCAGGTCAGCGAGCGCGGGCGCGGCAAGTTCGGCGCGCGGCGCGAAGGCGAGGTTGGCGTGCGCGACCTGCGCGAACTTGTTCCACGGACATACCGCTAGGCAATCGTCGCAGCCATAGATGCGATTGCCGATGCCCGCGCGGAATTCGTGCGGGATCGGCCCGGCATGTTCGATCGTCAGATACGATATGCAGCGCCGCGCATCGAGCCGGTAGGGCGCGGGGAACGCATCGGTCGGGCAGGCCCGCTGGCAGGCGTCGCACGAACCGCAACGATCCTGCCCCGCCGCATCGGGCACGAGCTCGAGCGTGGTGTAGATCGCGCCGAGGAACAGCCAGCTGCCATGCTCGCGGCTGACCAGGTTGGTATGCCTTCCCTGCCACCCCAGCCCGGCCGCCTCGGCCAGCGGCTTTTCCATCACGGGGGCGGTATCAACGAACACCTTCAGGTCGCCGCCCGCCTCGGCGACCAGCCACCGCGCCAGCGCCTTCAGCGCGCGCTTGACCACGTCGTGATAATCGCCGCCTTGCGCATAGACCGAGATGCGACCGTGATCCCCCACCCCGGCGAGCGCGAGCGGATCGGTCGCGGGCGCGTAGCTCATGCCGAGCGCGATCACGCTGCGCACCTCGGGCCAAAGCCCGGCCGGCGCCTCGCGTTGATGCGCACGACCCTCCATCCAGATCATGTCGCCGTGCATCCCCGCGCCGAGCCATTCGCGCAGGCGCGCGCCGGCCAGCGGCGCGGCATCGGCGCGCGCCACGCCGATCGCGGCGAAGCCCAGTTCGGCCGCCTTCGCACGCAAACCTCGGTCAAGGGGCAAGGGATTGCTCATCAATATCTTCTACCCGGTTCAGGCCGCGCTTGTCGAAGCCCCGCCCTTTCTTCTAGGCACGGCGGCAAGGCCTTCGACAGGCTCGGGGCGAACGGAAGGCTGGATTCTTGGCAGACAATCTCGCGATCAGCGCGCATGCCCTGGTCAAGAAATTCGGCGGCCGCCGCGTCGTCGACGGGGTCGATCTCGCGGTGCCAAAGGGCGCGATCTACGGCGTGCTTGGCCCCAACGGCGCGGGCAAGACGACCACGCTGCG
>JBDSKT010000349.1:0-10224 GCA_039916765.1 Sphingomonas sp. | reverse complement strand
CTTCGGCAGCGCCCAGACCGCGACGACCTGAGCGTTACATTCATCGATGACGCTGAGGAGCGTGTGAGTTCATTTGCAGGCCTACCTGTTCAGGATTGGTCGACCTTCAAAGGGGTGTCGGCTGATCGGCGGGAAGTGGTGATCGCGATTGCCGCAGCGGACACACGGCGGCGATTGGCGGAGCGCTGTAGCCAAGATGATATTTCGATGCTCGCCGTCGTGGCTGCGAACGCTTACGTTGCTGACGAGGCCAAGATCGCCGAGGGTGCGGTGATTCAACCGTTCGTGACTGTCACCTCGAACGCGATAATCGGGCGATGCTTCCATGCCAACATCTATTCATATGTTGCTCACGACTGTTCGATAGGCGATTTCGTCACCTTCGCCCCCGGAGTAATGTGTAACGGTAATGTTTCTATCGGTGACGGTGCCTATATAGGTACGGGCGCGATCTTGCGTCAGGGGACGCCAACTAAACCGCTGTTAATTGGCAAAGGCGCTATAATCGGCATGGGAGCTGTTGTGACCAAGGACGTTCCGCCCGGGGTAACTGTCGTCGGTAATCCAGCTAGGCCAATGGTAAAAAGCTGATGTCAAAATTAAGCTGTTGCCCCTTTGGGCACAGTCGTGAAATTGGCCCGCTCCGCTTATCTTAGCGCACTATATGGTGCGCGGTCACGTGAGCGGGGTTGCGCTTGAATTATCATCAGTACTGTCCTGTGCTATGCCGACGTCCGTGGACCAACATCGACATCCTCAGCATGGCTCCTCACCTTCCCGACGGCAAACCATAACGATGATCGCTGGACTTGGACTGGGTCCCCTAGCTGGGTCTGCCGCGGCGGAGGAACAGTTTTCAACTCCGACCCAAGCCGCTCAGCCCCGTCGCTCGCCCGACCTGCGCGACTGGAACGCGGTTGGGAACCGCGACGTCAGCGATGGGCCGAAGCTACAGAGGGCGTTCGATGAATGCCCCTTAGGCGAAACTCTGCGAATTCCACCCGGTGACTATTGGGTCGCAAAGCCTGGCGCCGGCCGATCGGCAGGACTGGTGATCTCGCGGCAGATCGACATCCTGGCGCAGGGCGGTCGCATCGTTGGAGATTTTGGCGACGATGACCGGAGCAATCTCATCAATATCCGGGTCACCCAAGCCTCTAAAGGGGCTGGCGATGTCCGACTGATGAAATGGAGCGGCTTAGGTGCGTTCTTTGCGAGCGGCGGCCGCACGACGATCGATATCGAGAATGCAGCGCCGATGGCCGCGAATCTACAGATGTGGTTCGAGCGCTGTGCCTTTTCGACCCGTGACACGTCAACCGGCTCGGCCCTAAGGTTCGGAGGTGTGCTGACCCAGCTACACACCGTCATCAACTGCCAAATCGATAATCAGGTTCACTTAGACGGATGCGCGGATGCATGCCGCTTCGTGTATAATACAGTAGGGGGCGCGAAGACAGGATTCAGGTTACGTTTGGCGTTAGGAGCGTTCCGGACGCTGATCGCTCATAATGTAATAGTGCCGCGGGACGGTGCCATGCTGGTAGAGGGCGGTAGTCAAATCGATTTCTTGTTCAACCAATGCGAGCAGCAGGCGGCGACAAACCGCGGCGAAAAAAGTGCTCATGTCGCCTTCGAACTCTCCGAGGGCGAGATGTCGCGGCGTTGTAACATCATCGGCAACAACTTCGGCGGCGGCTCCAACGTCGATCACGCGATCGTCTTAGGATCGTCGCGCAGCAATGGGGGGGTCGAGGACGTCACAGTCGCTGACAATACGTTTGGCATCACCGCGACAAGCATCGACATCGTTATTGCCGATACCTATGTCCGGGGCACGCGCGTAATTCCTGGCAATTTCGCCCGTGGGCGTCGGGCAAATGTCGCGCTGAACGGCACGACTGGGCGTGCCGCTGCCAATAATCTGGATGGATCAGATCTCATCAGGATCGTCGATCGCGGCCTGGGAAGTTACGGCATTTGGCAGGAGGGTAGCATCATGCGCCTGACCTCCGGATGGGAGATCGATGGAACAGACCCTTGCCGGTTCCGCAAGACTATCGACAACGACCTGCAATGGGATGGCATTTTATGCGCCGGAACTATTAAGCCCCAGACGGTGATAGGAACATTGCCTCCCGGCTTCAGGCCACGTCATAACCTGAGGTGCGTCGTTGCCACCGATGCGGGATCCGGAACGCTATGCGTCGGGGTGGACGGCAGTATCTCCATCGGTGCCATGGCCACGGGATCGACCTTGCTATTTATGGCCGGAGTCACGCATCGCGTTCAAGGCAAGACCGATTACAATCCTGGCGTTTGATCGATCTATCCGCTCCGTCCCATGTTGCGGATGACGTCTATTACCTCATCCACTTCCCCATTGCTCATTTCGGAACCGGATGGAAGGCAGAGCCCCTTTTCAAATGCTTCGGTCGCGACGTTGCCACCGATCGCGCGCGCGTCGCGAAACACTGGCTGCAGATGCATCGGTTTCCAAAGCGGCCGACTTTCAATACCTTTGGCGAGCAGCGCTAGTCGCAAGTCTTCCCTGTCAAAGCCTGTCGTCGACGGCTCAACCCACAGTGTGGTCAGCCAGCGGTTCGCTCGCATCGGTCGCGGTTCTGGGCTAAAATCTATTCCATCCACATCATTCAGACCATTCCGATAGCGATCGTGGATCCGACGCCGCGCCGCCACACGGTTGGACAGCACGGTAAGCTGCCCAGTACCAATAGCGGCGCAAACGCCGCTCAGGCGATAATTATAGCCATAGGTCTGATGCTCGTAATGCGGCGCAACTTCGCGAGCTTGCGTCGACAGGAATCGCGCCTCCTCGATGGCAGTTGCATTGTTGCTCGCCAGCGCGCCACCTCCCGAAGTCGTGATAATCTTGTTGCCATTGAAAGAGTAGACGGCGAAATCGGCACCCGCTCCCGCGTGCGCATCGTCCCGGTAGGAACCCACCGCTTCGGCCGCGTCGCTGATCCAAATAAAACCGTAGCGATCCGCTAGGGTCCGAACCCGTGACGCATCGACGACATGCCCGTAAAGATCAGTGGTGATGACGACGCGTGGGGGACGGTTTGCGGAGGCCAACTCCTGTTCCAAGAGATTAAGATCGATCAGGAAGTCGTCGCGCACGATGTCAACGAATACCGGCGTTCCGCCTGCGTAGAGGATTGGAGCAACCCCGCCAATAAAGGTCATGGTACTGCCCCAGACATCATCACCGGCGCTGATGCCGCTGATCCGCAATGCGAGATGGAGCGCAGCGGTGCCACTTGAAAGCGCGGCGACATGCGCGATCCCCGTAAGTTCGGACAAATGCCGTTCGAATGCACTAACCGCCGGTCCAGCTGGGGCAACCCAATTACTTTCGAACACCTCGTGGATTCGATCTAACTCGCCCCCACCCATGTGCGGCGAGGATAGCAAAATGCGGAGGGGTGGGAAGGTCACATTGATCCAATGCGGTATTTAGAAACTGGCGTCTGACTACGTCTAAGGAATTGAATGTCAACTGAGCGCTCGTGTGGTTCGCGTGAGGGGCGCGAATAAATTCTCCTTGTCGCTTTGCGACAACGTTAAAAACTTACACCGAATTAAGTGGCGACATCGATGCGGCGAACGTTCGCTTTCGAGTAAGGTCTCAATCGCATCAAACGGAATATATAGTTAAGGCTGTCGGATTGATACGCCCCGAAAAAATTAGCTTCTGCCGACCATCTGACCTGCTCCCCAGAAATCATGCCATTGGTAAGTTAGCTCGTCAGATGGAGACGAGCGATTCGGCGTGACGTGACCCCCGCCTTTCATCCAGCGGCAACCAGAGACCGGCCGGTGTTGTCGCGCAGGAGCGCAGGTGATGCAACGGGCGGTATCAACCCCGTCCATTGCTGTTCGAGTTCGGCAGCGAACGCTGCCGGTGTGGCGTAGCCAAGTGATGAGTGTGGCCGCTCGGTATTGTAGTCGTGAGCCCAGCGGGCGAGGATCTCGCGGGCCTGACCAATCGTGAAGAACAGCGTCTCGTTGAGCAGCTCGTCGCGCATGCGACCATTAAAACTCTCGACGAACCCGTTCTGCGTCGGCTTGCCCGGCGCGATGTAATGCCACTCTATGCCGACATCGCCGGACCAGGCGAGCACCGCGTTCGAGGTGAGCTCGGTGCCGTTATCGCTGACGATCATCTTCGGCGTTCCGCGTCTGGCGATTAGATCGTCCAGCTCGCGCACCACCCGTCGGCCCGAGATCGACGTGTCGACCACAGCCGCCAAGCACTCACGCGTCACATCGTCGACGATGTTGAGCACGCGGAACCGCCGCCCGGTGACGAGCTGGTCGTGGACGAAGTCTAGGCTCCAGCGCTGGTTGGGAAGAGCCAACACCGGTGCCGGTGCCCGCGCGCCGACAGCGCGCTTGCGTCCCTTCCTGCGCCTGACCGTCAACCCCTCTTCGCGGTAGAGCCGCTGGGTCTTCTTGCGGTTGATCGTGATGCCGTCACGGCGAAGCAGGATGTGGAGCCGCCGGTAGCCGAACCGCCGACGCTGCTGCGCCAGCTCACATAATCTCGACCGCAGGTCGCCATCATCCGCTCGGCACGAGCGATACCGCATGCTCGTACGATCCGCCCCGACGACAGAACACGCCCGCCGCTCGCTCATCCCCAACGTCACTTGGAGATGCGCGACCGCTTGCCGCTTCGCGGCGGGCGCTACCATTTTTTTGACAGCAGATCCTTCAGACCCGCATTGTCGAGCATCGTGTCGGCGAGCAGCCGCTTGAGCCGACCGTTCTCCTCTTCGAGCGACCGTAACCGCTTCGCATCGGATACCTCCAGCCCGCCAAACTTGGCCTTCCACGCGTAATAGGTGGCGCTCGACATACCGTGCTTGCGACACAGCTCCGTTACCACCGCACCCGCCTCGGCTTCCTTCAAGATGCCGATAATCTGTTCTTCCGTAAACTGCTTCCGCTTCATCTGTCCGTCCCTTCGAAGGGCCGGTCTCTAGTTCCAGATGGATGAAAAAACGGGGGTCACGTCAATCCCAGCAGCAATCATTTGATTTTATTGATAAAAATGCCAGCAGATGCGCTAGAACGTCGCGCTCGCATAACATCTTGTTTTGAAACGGTTTTTTGGATGCCCCGTGAGGATTCGAACCTCAATTAACGGAGTCAGAGTCCGTAGTCTTACCTTTAGACGACGGGGCATCGGAGGCCTTGGGGCCGGGCCGGCGATCTAGGCAGCGGGCTTGATGCTGTCAATGTTACGTGGCGCTTGCCCGCGTTCTGTGCGGAGAGTAGCATCGCCGTCAAGCACCGGACGGCATGCATCCGCGCGCCGTGACGGCAGAACAGAACAAGCGAGTTTACGGCATGGGGGATATTCCCGCGACGATGCCGTACCGGCAGGACGGCCATCCTGCCCGTCCGGTTCCGGCCGCGCCGCGCAAGGCGCATGACGGGGCGCGTCATTTCGCCGCACTCGATCTCGGCACCAATAATTGCCGCTTGCTCATCGCGCGGCCGCAAGGCGACGGGTTCGCCGTGGTCGACGCTTTTTCGCGCATCGTTCGGCTGGGCGAGGGGCTCGCCGCCACCGGACGGCTGAGCGACGCGGCGATCGACCGGACGCTCGCGGCGTTGCGGGTGTGTTCGGACAAGCTGAAACGCCGTCATGTCGCGCTCGCTCGTTCGGTCGCGACCGAAGCCTGCCGGCGCGCGTCGAACGGCACCGAGTTCATCGCCCGCGCTTATGCCGAAACCGGGATCCATCTCGACATCATCTCCGCCGAGGAGGAGGCGAGGCTCGCGGTGCTCGGCTGTCATGTACTGATCGAGCCTGGCGAAGGGCCGGCGCTGATCTTCGACATTGGCGGCGGATCGACCGAGCTGGTGCTGGTCGATACCACGCCCACGGTTCCGGTCGTGCTCGACTGGCACAGCGCGCCGTGGGGCGTGGTCTCGCTGACCGAATTCGCCGGCGCCGGGTTCGCCGGGCCGGTCAGGGTTGCCGAACTGGCGGCCGCTTACGCGCGGATGCGGGGTCTCGTCGCGGAGAGTTTCGCGCCGTTCGCGGCGCGCCTGCCGAAGGACGTGGCGGACCCGCGGCTGCTCGGCACCAGCGGCACGGTGACCACGCTCGCCAGCGTGCATCTCGGCCTTTCGCATTACGACCGCTCGGCGATCGACGGGCTGATCGTTCCGGCCGCCTCGATGCGCCGGATCAGCGCCGATCTCGCGGGGAAGAACCTGGCGGAGCGCGCGCTCGAACCGTGCATCGGCACCGAACGCGCCGACCTCGTCGTCGCCGGCTGCGCGATCCTCGAGACGATCCTCGACCTTTGGCCGGCGGAACGGCTCGGCGTGGCGGATCGCGGCATTCGCGAGGGTATCTTGCGCCGTCTTATGGGGACGAAAAGGCCATGAGCAAGGATGGCGGCGGGCTGCGCGTCCGCGTCAAGACCGCGCGCAAGCGCACCGCGCAATCGACTCGCTGGCTCGATCGCCAGCTGAACGACCCCTATGTCCGCCGCGCCAAGGCCGACGGGTATCGCAGTCGCGCGGCGTACAAGCTAACCGAGCTCGACGAGCGCTTCGGGTTTCTAAAGGGCAGCAGGCGGGTGGTCGATCTCGGCATCGCGCCGGGCGGATGGAGCCAGGTGGTGCGGCGGCTCGTGCCCAAGGCGGCGATCGTCGGCATCGATCTGCTGCCGGTCGACCCGATCGACGGCGTGACGATCCTTCAGATGGACTTCATGGACGACGCGGCGCCGGCGCGGCTGATCGCCGATCTGGGCGGCGCGCCCGATCTCGTCCTGTCCGACATGGCGGCGAACACCGTGGGGCACCCGCAGACCGATGCGCTGCGCACGCTGGGGCTGGTCGAGGCGGCACTGGCGTTCGCGATCGACGTGATGGAGCCGGGCGGGACCTTCGTCTCCAAGGTATTCGCCGGCGGCGCGGACGCGTCGCTGGTCGCCGAGCTCAAGCGCAATTTCAAGACGGTCAAGCACGCCAAGCCGCCGGCGAGCCGCAAGGGATCGGTCGAATGGTTCGTGGTGGCGCAGGGGTTCAAGGGGCGGTCAGCGGATTAGCGTCCGGTCCGCGTCGCGGCGCGGTGCGAGCGCGCGAATCTTCACACACTTCACACGCTGAACGATGTTTCGCGGCGCGTACGAGGGGAATTCTTCCCGAGGCCATAGCGACGCGACACGAACGCAACGGCTATGCGCCGCCCGGGCGACATCGACGCGTCAGAGATACGACACATACGCGACGCGCACGCGACACATGCGCGACAGCGGCGCGACGGAGGGCAGGGCGAAGGCCAACGATGACAAAGAGCGCGGGCCGCACGGAAATGCGATCCGGCTCCGGGAATATCATGACGCTGTGTTGTAGGACAGCGCCGCATCGGCCGGGTTCGCGACGCGACCCGCCGGCCGGGCTGGCGATGATCCGTACCTAACGGCGTTGCCGCTAGGCTTGAGCGCTAGCCGTCGTAATCGCCGCCGAGGTTCTGATTGCGGGGCGGTGCCGCCGCGGTGAGGCGCAGCGCCTCGGCCGACGCCGCCAGGCTGCCGACCTCGTCGGCGACATCGTCGTCATCGACCTGGACGCGTTGCAAGCCGGAAATCACCGCTTCCTCGAGGTGCGGCGGGCGCACCGTCTCCTCGGCGATCTCGCGTAGCGCGACGACCGGGTTCTTATCGCGGTCGCGGTCGATGGTCAGCTCCGCGCCGCCCGAAATCTGTCGTGCCCGCTGCGAGGCGAGCAGGACGAGATCGAACCGGTTCGGAATTTTGTCGACGCAATCCTCGACGGTGACGCGCGCCATGAACGGCTTCCTTCGCAAAAACAACGATACGTGTAAGGCGCGCGATCTAGGGCGCGGGTGCGGCTGAGTCAAGGAACGCGCTCTTGCGTGATCGGCATGCCACGGTCACAGCATGGGGCGATGGACAGCCCGCCCCCCCAGCCGACCTTCACCGTCGGCAACAACCGCCTGACGATGCTCGATACAGGTCCGCGCCGTCTCGATGCGCTGATCGCGCTGATCGACGGCGCGCGGACCACGCTGCGCATCATCTATTATATCTATGTCGACGACCGCGCGGGCCAGAAGGTGCGCGACGCGTTGATCGCGGCGACGGCGCGGGGCGTCGCCGTTTCACTGATCGTCGACGGGATGGGCAGCGAGGTCGCGCAGCAGCATGGCTTTTTCGAGCCCCTGGCCGATGCCGGCGTCGATGTCTGCCGCTTCGTGCCGCGCTGGGGCCGCCGCTATCTGCTGCGCAACCACCAGAAGCTGGCGCTCGCCGACGAACAGCGCGCGATCATCGGCGGTTTCAACGTCGAGGACAGCTATTTCGGAACGCCGGCGCAAAAGGCCTGGCGCGACCTGGGGCTGTTGGTCGAGGGACCGGCGGCCGAGCACATCACGGGCTATTTCGACGCGCTGTCGGCATGGGCCAAGCGGCCCAAGCCGCCGCTGCGCGCGCTACGCCGCACTCTTGCGAAATGGAGCGAGCCGGCCGGCGACACGCGCTGGTTGTTCGGCGGACCGGCGCGCCGGCTCAGCCCGTGGGCGCGCGCGGTGAAGCGCGACATGGAAGCCGCCAATGCGGTGGATCTGATCGCGGGCTATTTCGCGCCCAATCCGGGCATGCTGCGTCGGCTCGACCGGATCGGCCTGCGTGGCCGGGCGCGGATCGTCCTGCCGGCGAAGAACGACCATCCGGCCGCGATCCTGGCGTCGCGCTTCACCTATGCGGGGCTGTTGCGCAAGAACGTCGAAATCTACGAATATCAGCCGACCAAGCTGCACACCAAACTCTTCGTGATCGACGACGTGGTCTATATCGGCTCGGCCAATTACGACATCCGCAGCTTGTTTCTCAATTTGGAGATGATGCTGCGGATCGACGACGCGGCCTTCGCCGACCACGTTCGCGGCTATATGGATAACGAAGTGGCGAATTCGGAACGGATTACGCCCGCGCTCTACAAGGCGCGCACCAGTATCTGGACGCGGATCAAGCAGGCCGGCGCGTTCTTCGTCATCACGGTGGTCGATTTCAACATCACCAGGGGATTGAACGCCGGCGACTGAGGAGGATCAGTCCTTCCACGCCCAATATAGCTGCGCCGGCGGCACGTTCCACCATTCCATGTCATGGTCGATGCGCGGCAGATAGGGCACAATGAAATCGCGGCACTTGGGCGAGAACTGATAGACCAGGAACGCGCCGCCCGGACGCAGCACCTCGGCGGTCGCCTTGCCGATCGCATCGCCGACCCCGGCGGGCAGCGTCGAGAAGGGCAGGCCCGACAGCACGTAGTCGGCATGGTCGTAGCCGTGATCGGCGACGATCTGGCGCACATCGGCAGCCGAGCCGTGGACCGCGGCGAAACGCGGATCGACGATGTCGTGGCGCAGGTAGCGGATGAAATCAGGGTTGGTGTCGATCGCGATCAGCTTGGCATCGGGCGCCATCCGGTCGAGGATCGGCCGGCAGAAGGTGCCGACGCCGGGGCCGTATTCGACGAACAATTTGGTGTTCGCCCAGTCGACCGGCGCGAGCATCTTGCGGATCAAGACGCCCGACGAGGGCATGATCGAGCCGACCATGACCGGATGCTTGATAAACCCGCGCAGGAACATGCCCCAGGGCGAAGGCACTCCGGCGGCGGCACGACGTTGGCGCCGTGCGGCGGCGGTCGATGTGTTCACGTAGCGTCCCTCTGTTCGATCTGCGCATGAGCGCTTCGTTGCGCTCGTTACAAACCGCCAACGAACTTGCAAGCGCGAAGCTCCGTCCAGCCGCGCCGTACGGGTGGCGCGAAGGGGTTGCGCGGCGCGGTTGAGCGCTTAAGCGAGTGCGATGCGCGGCGAACGGAAGCAGGACCGGCTCGTTTATGTCCCGGTACGGGCCACTGGGGCGTGAAACCGCTTGCCGCCAACAACCGCGATTTCGCCCTGTTGTTCACGGTGATGCTGACGATCGCCGCCGGCAACACCGCGCTGCAATCGGTACTGCCCGCGCTCGGCCGATCGCTCGGCGTGAGGGACAATGCGGTCGCGGCGGCGTTTTCGTTGTCGGCGCTGCTCTGGGTGCTCGCCGCGCCATTCTGGGCGGCGCGATCGGACCGACACGGGCGGCGCGCGATGATCCTGCTCGGCATGGCGGGCTTTTCGGTGTCGCTCACCTTGTGCGG
>JBDSKT010000348.1:0-5061 GCA_039916765.1 Sphingomonas sp. | reverse complement strand
GCAATTGGAAATCGAGCGCGCCACAGCGGACCAGCCCGATTACCCGGCGGTAGAGGCGCTGCGTCCGGTTGCGGAGAAGGCGCTTGCCGACCAGACCGCGCGGATCGCGGCGATCCAGGCGGCGCTGGCGAACTGAACCAGGCAGCCGTCCGCTATGATCCGATAAAGGATGTGGCGTTTTAGCGGGCTGCCGTCGGGCACGCCGGGGTGGTCGAAGTCATCGCCTTCACTACGCGTCATGCCGAGGCGTTCCATCAGTCCCCAACTCGGTGTGTTGGCGGGAACGGTGATCGCGACGATTGCGGGAGCGTCAAGCGAGCGCCAGCCCCATGCCAGGCTCGCCCGGGCAGCTTCCAGTGCCAGCCCCTGCCCCCACACATCGCGCCGGAGCCGCCAGCCGATCTCGATCTCACGTTCGATCGGCGGGGCGCCGGGCTTCAGTCCGCAAAAACCAACAAACGCGCCGTCCCCCTTGCGCTCGATCGCCCAGAAGGAGAATCCGTGCGTGCGCTGGCAAGTGTCCTGCCGCTCGCGTGCGGCCAGGGTCTGCACCCATGTCGCGGGCGGCCCGAGATGACGCATGACCTCGGCGTCCTGACTCATCGCGTGGAATGGCGCGAGGTCGTCGTCTCGCCACGTCCGCAGTAGCAGACGCTCGGTCTCGATCATGCCGAAGGGCGATCGATTGCGAAGGTGACCATCGATTTCAGCCTGCTGCCGTCGGCGACCTGTGTGTGCTCGAAATCGCCGTCGGCCAACCGGTACATTTCGAGCCGCTCCATCATCGCCTGGCTCTTGAGGTTCACAGCGGAGGTGATCGCGACAATGCGGGCGGCGTCGCAATGCGCCCAGCCCCAGCGGAGCGCGGCCACCATCGCCTCCAGCGCATAACCCTGGCGCCAATAGGGCCGGTCGATGATCCAGCCAGCCTCCACCTCTCCGGCGATCGGGTTGTAAGTGTCACCGCGCTTCAGACCACAAAATCCGATCACCGCGCCATCCTCGCGGCGCTCGACCACCCAGAACCCCAGCCCCTCGTGCCGGGAGACCTCATGCTTGGCGAGCGCGGCGTCGGTTGCAGCTTCGTCCTTGACCGGGCCGAGATCGGCCATGACCAGCGGGTCAGCGAACATCGCGATCAAGGCCGGACGATCGGACGGGCGCGGCAGCCGCAGGATCAATCGTTTGGTTTCGACCACCACGTCGCTCATCGCGCGAGCAGCTTGGCGGCGTGCGCGGCGTGGTAGGTCAGCACGCCCGAACAACCAGCGCGCTTGAACGCCATCAGCGTTTCCAGGACCACCGCATCCCGCTCCGCCGCGCCGGCCGCGACCGCCGCCTCGATCATCGCATATTCTCCGGAAACTTGATACGCGAATACAGGTACTTCGAACTCACTCTTCACTCGCACAATGATATCGAGATAGGGCAAACCAGGCTTGACCATCACGCTGTCGGCACCCTCTGCAAGGTCGAGCGCGACCTCACGCAGCGCCTCTTCGGCGTTGGCCGGATCCATCTGGTACGTCTTCTTGTCGCCCTTGAGCAATCCACGGGAACCGACCGCGTCGCGGAACGGGCCGTAAAACGCGCTGGCATATTTGGCGGCGTAGGACATGATCTGGACGTTGTGATGCCCTGCCCCTTCCAGCGCCTCGCGGATCAACCCGATTCGCCCGTCCATCATGTCCGACGGTGCGATAATGTCGGCGCCCGCCGCCGCCTGGTTCAGCGACTGGCCGACCAGCATTTCGGCGGTGGCGTCGTTCATCACATAGCCCGCCGCATCGACCAGTCCGTCGTGGCCGTGCGCCGTATACGGGTCGAGCGCGACGTCGGTCAGCACCCCGACCTCCGGCACCGCATCCTTCAGCGCCTTGATCGCGCGGCACATCAGATTGTCGGGGTTGAGCGCCTCCTCACCCCCGTCGCTGCGCAAGTGCGCCGGCGTGTTAGGGAATAACGCGACGCAGGCAATGCCGAGGTCGCGCGCCTCCTTCGCCCGTGCGACGATGCCATCGACCGACCAGCGCGACACACCCGGGAGCGACGCGATCGGCTCCTCCACTCCGTGCCCCTCGGCGATAAACAACGGCCAGATGAGGTCGGCCGGCGTCAGCACCGTCTCGGCATGGAGGCGTCGGCTCCACGACGTGGCGCGGGTGCGGCGGAGGCGAAGTGCGGGGTATGAACTCATGCCGCCCTGCTACCCTCCCCGCGTCGCCCCGCGCAAGGCTCACCCAGCGGGATGCAGCCGACCCCCGGGTTCAGCCGGCGTCTGTGCCTGATCGTGCGCCTCCTCTGGCGGAACGACGAGGTGCTGCCCGCGCCATCCGCCATAGCGATAATACCACGACGCCATCGCCATGTTGGCGAGCGAGCCGAGCGGGAAACTCCACCACAACGCATCCGCCCCCATCGACGTACGAAAGGCAAGCGCGAAACCCAGCCGAACGACGTACATCGACACGAAAAGCATGATCAGCGGACCCCAGACGGCGCCATTCGCCCGCACCGTGGAGAACAGCACCATCGTCATCCCGAAGACGATGAAGTTCCAGCTCGCCAGCACCTGGATATGCCGCGCGATCGGCAGTGCGGGGCTACCATGGCCGAGGAACACCGCCATCACCGGCCGGTCGAAAGCGATGATCGCGACCACCATCGTCGTGGTCAGCAACGCGCTGAACAACAGGCCCGCCATCGTCACCTTGGAGACACGATCCCACTTCCCGGCGCCGATATTTTGCGCGACCATGCTGCTTACCGCCGCGCCGATCGCCAATGCCGGCATCTGGACATAGCCCCAGAGCTGCATCGAAACGCCGTATGCCGCCGTGGTATCGACCCCGAAGCGATTGACGAGCCCGGTCATCGCCAACGCGCCGACCGAGACGACGAGCATCTGCGCGCCCATCGGCAACCCCTTGCCCGCGATCGTCCGCGTCAGCGCGGCGGACGGCGCGAGATACCCGAATTCATGCCCGCGCAGCCGGATCGGCAGGTCGCGGGCATAGATATAAGCGAGCAGCCCGAACGCCGACACATAGCTCGCGATAAGCGTTGCGAACGCCGACCCGGCGATGCCCATGGCGGGCATGCCGCCCAGCCCGCGGATGAAAACGGGGTTCAGACCGCTATCGAGCGCGACGCTGAGCACGGTGAACCACAACGGCGTGACCGAATCGCCGATGCCGCGCAGCGCCATGCTGAGCAATACGAGCAGCATGGAGGCGGGCAGCCCGAGGAAGATCACGCGCAGATACGCCTGGGCGAGCGACATCGCGTCGGCCGGCGTCGCGAGCAAGCTGAGGATCTCCGGCGTCAACAGCCAGCCGATCAGCGAGATCACCACCGCCCCGCCAACGACCAGCCCGATCGACGCGCCGAATGCGCGCCGCGCCGCCTCGATATCGCGCCGGCCGATCGACTGGCCGATCAGGATGGTCGCGGCCATGCCGAAACCGAACACCGCGGCGAACATCAGGAACATGATCGTATTGGCGTTGGCCGTCGCGGCGACCGCGCTTTCGCCGATGAACCGCCCGACCCAGATCGTGTTGATCGATCCGTTGAGGGACTGGAGGATGTTCGATCCGAGCGTGGGTAGCGCAAAGGCGAGCAACGTCGCGGCGATCGGCCCGTTGGTGAGATCGCGCTGACCGGGGCGCGACGGCGAGCGAGACGCCATCAGCAGCGCCCCGTCATGCGCGAATCTTCACAAACTTCACACGCTGACGCGTTTGAATCTTCACACTCTTCACACGCTGGCGCGGTTTTGATCACGTCCGGGGCGCTCCATGATCGGTCATGCCCGTCCCCTGACATACTCTGCGCATGTAGGACAGTTGCGGTTTCAGCCGAGCCGAGCCAGCGCGGCGGACAGGCGCTCCGCTTCGGCCGCCTTCTCGGCGTGATCTGCGCGGGCCTTTTCCACCGCCTCGGGCTTGGCGCGCTCGACGAAGCTCGGGTTGTTGAGGCGAACGGCGAGGGAGTCGCGTTCTTTCGCCGCTGCCTCGATGGCTTTGGTTAGGCGGGCGCGTTCGGCATCGAGGTCGATGATGCCTTCGAGCGCAAAACGATACGTAACTTCGTCGACAACCACACTGAAAGCCGGGCCGCTCAACATATCGACATTGGTTAATCTGCGAAGGTCGATGCGAGCCATTTGATTCAAATTGCCCCGGTTAGATCGTAGCATTTCGTGAAATTGGTCATCACCTCCGTCGATAAACCCCTGCATGCGGATGCCGGGCGGTATGTTAAGCTCGGTGCGAGCCGAGCGCACTGCGCTTACCAGTCGAATTAGCCAATCGATCTCCCTGCCGGCCTTCGGATCGATCGATCGCGCATCCACCACTGGCCAATCTGAGACAATTAACTCACGCTCGCGCCTGCCCAGCTTCGACCAAAGCTCCTCGGTCACGAATGGCATGAACGGGTGGAGCATCACCAGGATCTGGTCGAGCACCCAACCGGCGACAGCCCGCGTCTCAACGGCTTCGACACTTTCTTCCCGTTCGCCCTGAGCTTGTCGAAGGGTCGCACTTTCTTCCCCGGATGAGGAGAGCGATGCTTCGACAGGCTCAGCACGAACGGATGAGAGGACAGGCTTGATCAATTCCAGATACCAGTCGCAGAACCGGCTCCACGCGAACTGATAGATCGCGTTCGCGGCCCCATCGAAACGGTAATCAGCCAGCGCGAGGTCGACCGCCTGCACCGTCTGGATCGTCTCGCCGATGATCCATTTGTTGACCGCGAGGCTCGCCGCCGGCGCCTCCAGCGTGGTGCTCGCGCCGATGCCGTTCGCCTGGCAGAAACGCGCCGCGTTCCACAGCTTGGTCGCGAAGTTTCGGTATCCCTCGACCCGCTTCTCATCCATCTTGATGTCGCGGCCCTGGCTCTCCATCGCCGCCATGAAGAAGCGAAGCGCGTCGGCGCCGTAGCGGTCGATCAGCCCGAGCGGATTGACGACATTGCCCTTCGACTTGGACATCTTCTGCCCGTCGGCGGCGCGGACCAGCCCGTGGAGGTAGAGCGTGCGGAAGGGCACATCCT
>JBDSKT010000347.1:0-2648 GCA_039916765.1 Sphingomonas sp. | reverse complement strand
GGGGTTGGGCGGCGCGGCGTTATGGCGTCATAGTCGTCGATCGCGAGGCCTCGGCGGGTGCGCTGCGCCGAATGGTACGCGAGGCGAAGGTCGCGCTTGCGGCGGGACGATCAATCCTGATCTACCCCGAAGGGACGCGCGTCGCGCCGGGCGAGCATCCGCCGCTCCGCGCCGGGTTCGCCGGGCTGTACCAGATGCTCAAAGTGCCGGTGGTGCCTGTAGCGATCGACAGCGGCAAGCTCTGGCCGAAGCACGGCGCCAAGCATGCCGGTGTGGTCACGTTCCGCTTCGGCGCGCCGATACCGCCCGGATTACCGCGTGACGACGTCGAAGCGCTGGTTCACACAGCGATCAACGCGCTCGATTGACCAATATGCGGGTGTCCGAAATTCGTTGCCATATCGCCTTGCGCCCGGCTCGATGATCCCGCGCTGGAGCGCGTCCAGATCCTCGGTAAAGCGTTGCAGCATGTTAAGCACTGCCACCTTGTTGGCGAGGAATAAGGGTTCAATCCCGCTTCCGGCTCGCTGCGCTTGGTATCTGCCACTTGATGGACCGGACGATCGCGTCGGCGGGCAAACGGCGGCATGGCGTCGCTGCGTGACGAGGCGGGTGTAACGTAAGCTGGCGCTCGCCGCGCGTTTTGCTAGGAGAATGCGACGAGGGCGGGGGTCGGGGCGAGAATGCGGGGTAGTGACACTTTCTGGCGCGCGCTGGAGACGGCGCGGCGAGAGAACCTGGTGGCAGCGGGTGAGGACGCGCCCGTCGCCATTGGCGGCGGCGGCCTGTCGCGTCGCGCGTTGCTCGCCGCGCTCGGCGCGAGCGCGGCCGTGGCGGCCGTTCCGCGCCCGCTGAGGGCAGCGCCTGGCGCCGGCCCGGTCGCGATCATCGGCGGCGGGATCGCCGGCTTGACCGCATTGTTGCACCTCACCCAGGCCGGGATCGACGCGCGGTTGTACGAAGCGCGTGCGCGGCTTGGAGGACGGATCTATACCGCGCGGGAGAAGGGCAGGCCGACGGTCGAGACCGGCGGGCAGTTGGTCAACACCGACCATGCCGACATGCACGCGCTGACGCGCGAATTCGGCCTCGCGCTGATCGACCGAAAGGGTGGCCGCCACCGCACGATGATCATGGCGGACGGCCGAGAGGTGCCCGAAGGCAGGCTGACCACGGCGCTGCGCGGCATCGCCGGGCAGATCGATGCCGATTCGGTACGGCTGGACCAGAATTACGCACGCGTCGCCGCCGAGCTCGACGTGCTGAGCTTCGCGACCTATCTGGACCGGCATGCCGCGTTGATGCCCGACCCCTGGGTCCGCCACCTGATGGAGGCGACTGCGCGCACCGAATACGGCGTCGAACCCAGCGAGGCTTCGGCGATCGAACTGGTCTTCAACTTGCCGGCGATCGACGGGCGGCGGATCGACGTGCTCAGCCGCAGCGACGAGCGCTATCTCATCTCGGGCGGCAGCGGCACGCTGATCGACGCCATGGCTGCGCGCCTGTCGAGCCGGATTCAGACCAATCGCCGCGTGGTGCGGATCGATCCCGCCGGCACCGGCGTGCGGCTGGCGTTCGCCGACGGCAAAACGGTTGATGCCGCCGATGTCCTCGTCACGACACCCGCATCGATCACGCGCCGGATCGATTTCCGCGTGCCCCTCCCGCCCTTGTGGCGGCGCTTCATCGCCGAGGTCGGGCTGGGGGCGAACATGAAAGTGCAGGCCGGGATGACCGCGAGGCCGTGGGAAAGGTCGATCGGCCGCGGCGGCGAGCTTTGGCGGGTCGGCGGGAGCTCCACGCTCGAAGGGTGGGACGGCAGCGTCCATGGCGGTGGGGCGAGTGGCGACGTGTGGACATGGTTCCTCGGCGGCGCGGAGGTGGCGGCCGCCGATGCGGCCGAGCCGGCAACGCTGTCCCGGACATTCGCCGCCCAGATCGAGCCCGGCATCGCCGGTATGACCGCCGCGACGGGCAATTTCGCGCGCCGTAGCACCTGGCACCGCGATCCGATGGCAATGGGCGCGTACGTCAATTTCCGCCCCGGACAGCTAACCCGCTTCGCCGGCCTGATCTGGAAAGAGACCGACGGCACGGTCGCGCCGCCGCTATCGGCGGGGCCGGTGCATTTCGCGGGCGAGCATCTGTCGGACGCCTATCCTGGTTACATGAACGGCGGTGCGCAGACCGGCCGGTTGGCGGCGCAGGCGATCGTCGCTGGTCGCGCGCACGCCCGGCGCTTGAGTTGAGCGCCCCCCGTGCCTAACGCGCGGGCATGACCGATGAGCGTTTCGGCCCCGCCCGCCACGTCACGCTATCCGGACCGCTGCGGCTGGACGGCGGAGCGGTACTGACGCCGGTCGAGATCGGCTACGAGACTTATGGCACCCTGGACCCCGATGGCGGCAACGCGATCCTGATCTGCCACGCGCTGACCGGCGACCAGCATGTCGCAAGCGCCCATCCGACCACCGGCAAGCCCGGCTGGTGGACGCGGATGGTGGGTACGGGCAAGCCAGTCGATCCGGCGCGGCACTTCATCGTCTGCGCCAATGTGCTGGGCAGCTGCATGGGATCATCGGGACCGGCGAGCATTAACCCCGCGACCGGCGCGCCGTGGCGCATGGCCTTTCCGGTGATCACGA
>JBDSKT010000346.1:0-2578 GCA_039916765.1 Sphingomonas sp. | reverse complement strand
GCCGTCACCGGTCAGGACGACAAGGCGATCGTCAACGAGGTCGAGCGCGGCGAGGACCATATCAAGGCCAAGTTCGAGGATGCGCTGAAGGATGACGGCCTCACGCCGGAAACGCGCTCGGCAATCGGCGCCGCGTGGACGTCGGTCAAGGCCGGGCACGACGAGATGAGCGCGCTCAAGCACAGCCTCGACCAAAAGTAACGCCGCCTCGCCGGGAACGAATCGATTCGTCCGCGCAACCATCCCGCCGCTCACGCATTGGAATGAGCGGCGGGAACAGGAGAGGACAGTATCATGCGCGTATTAGCATTGGGCCTTTTGGCCGCAACCACCACCCTAGTCGCTGGATGCGACACCTACGACCAAGGCGGGCCGCGCCATGTCGACGGCGGCAGCTATGCGCAGTATGATTACGATCATCCGGATCCCTCGTATAACGGCTATTACGCCAACCGGTATTACCGCGACAATGCGCGCTACCGCGAGCGCCGGTTGAGCGAGAACGACCGCATTTATGCCGGCGAGGACGGCCGGTATTATTGCCGTCGGTCGGACGGGACGACGGGCCTTATCGTCGGTGGGATCGCCGGCGGCGCGCTCGGTGCCGCGCTCACCTCGGGCCGGTCGGAACCGCTGGGCATCCTGCTCGGCGCGGCCGCTGGTGCGGTGGTCGGTAATTCGGTCGATCGCAACAACGTGCGCTGCCGCTGAGGCATCGCCCGGACCGGACCGTCACGACGTGATCGCCGCGACGGTTCGGTTGGGATTTGAGGACGAAAGCGCGAAGAGACGGGGCGACCCGTTTCCTCCGCATCATGGAAGGTACGGGCATGGGTATTTTCGGCGCGATCAGGGATGCGATCTTCGGTGCCCCGGACCCGGCGCCCACCGCTGCGCCCGCTCCGGCGCCCACCGGCGCCGCGCCAACCCCGGCGCCCCAAGCCGCACCGACCCCGGCGCCCGCCGCGCCGGTGGATGTCGATGCCAAGCTCCAGACGCTGTGGGAGGCGAATGGCAAGCCCGATCTCAACTACAAGACCTCGATCGTCGATCTGATGAAGCTGCTCGGGATGGATTCGAGCCTGGACAGCCGCAAGAAACTGGCCGGCGAACTCGGTTATACCGGTACGCTCGACGGATCGGCGGAGATGAACATCGCGCTTCATAAAGCGGTGATGGATCAGCTCCGCAGCTGACCCGGCGCGTAGCCGCCACACCGAGTTGCGCTTGCCGGCGCCGCCTCCCATATCCGCCGCATGAGCGGGACCAACGATCTGGTGTGGCACGGCACCACCATCCTTTCCGTGCGCAAGGGCGGCCGCGTGGTCATCGCCGGAGACGGCCAGGTGACTCAGGGCCAGACGGTGATGAAGCCCAATGCCCGCAAGGTGCGCCGGCTGGGTGACGGCAGCGTCATCGCCGGGTTCGCTGGCGCGACCGCAGATGCCTTCACGCTGTTCGAACGGCTCGAACGAAAGCTGGAACAGCATCACGGCCAATTGCTCCGCGCCGCGGTCGAGCTGGCGAAGGACTGGCGCACCGACAAGTTCCTCCGCAACCTCGAGGCGATGTTGATCGTCGCCGACAAGGAGGTGACGTTGATCGTCACCGGTAATGGCGACGTGTTAGAGCCCGAGGCGGGGATCGCCGCGATCGGCTCGGGCGGGAACTACGCCCTAGCCGCCGCGCGCGCGCTCACCGATTACGAGCCCGATGCCGAGACGATCTGTCGCAAGGCCATGACGATCGCTGCCGAGGTTTGCGTTTATACCAACGACCGGCTGACCGTCGAAGCGCTCGACGCGGCCGTCTGACGGAAGCCCCATGAACGACGCCCTCACCCCCAAAGCCATCGTCCGCGCGCTCGACGAACACATCATCGGCCAGACCGACGCGAAAAAGGCGGTGGCGGTGGCGCTGCGCAACCGCTGGCGGCGGCAGCGGCTCGTCGCCGACCTGCGTGACGAGGTTACCCCCAAGAATATCCTGATGATCGGTCCAACCGGGTGCGGCAAGACCGAGATCAGCCGGCGGCTCGCCAAGCTCGCCGACGCGCCGTTCGTCAAGGTCGAGGCGACCAAGTTCACCGAGGTTGGCTATGTCGGCCGCGACGTCGAGCAGATCGCCCGCGATCTGGTCGAGGAGGCGGTGCGGCTGGAAAAGGAGCGGCGGCGTTCGGCGGTGAAGGACAAGGCCGAGGACGCGGCGATGGCGCGCTTGCTCGACGCGCTGACCGGTAAGGGCGCCAGCGAGGCGACGCGGGAAGCGTTCCGCCAGCGCTTCCGCGACGGCCATCTCGCCACGACCGAGATCGAGATCGAGCTGGAAGCTGCGTCGCAGATGCCGTTCGAAATCCCGGGCGGCGGCGCGCAGATGATCAACCTCGGCGAGATGATGAAGGGTTTCGGCGGGCAACAGCTCAAGCGTCGCAAGCTTTCCGTCCCCGCCGCTTGGGAGAAACTGGTCGAAGAGGAGGCCGACAAGCGCCTCGACCAGGACGAGGTCAGCCGCATCGCGCTCGCCGATGCCGAGGCGAACGGTATCGTGTTCCTCGACGAAATCGACAAGATCGCCATGT
>JBDSKT010000345.1:0-8529 GCA_039916765.1 Sphingomonas sp. | reverse complement strand
CAGGCCGACTGGCAGATCCACGCTTACGGCAATGCCGGCCACGCCTTCACTGACATCGACCGCAAGCCCGGAACGCCACTGGCACGCCCCGGCGTCGCTTATGATGAGAAGGCCGACCGGCGGAGCTGGGAAGCGGCGAAGGATTTTCTGGCGGAGTTGTTCGCGTAGCCTGCGCGCCGCGACTCGTATCGGCCATCAAACCCCGTCGATCACCTCGTCGATCGTCTCCAGGCACGCATGCGCCAGTTTCTTGCTCCGCTCCGCCGACCAGCCGAATTGGGCGTCCGCGTTCGGATCGTGGTCCTTGAACGGCATCTCCAGCGTCATCGCCACCGCGCCGAAGCGCTCGGCGAGCTGATTGGTGGACATCGACAGATTGGCCTTGCCGGGGGCGGATTTGTCATACCCCTTCTCGGTCTGGAAATCGGGCGTGCGCGCGGCAAGACGCTTGCCGAAATCGTAGAATTTCTCGCCCAGCGCGTCGCTCCAGCTCGGGATGCCCTCGAACCCGGCGAGGAAATTGGCCGGGATCGCCTCGTCGCCGTGCACGTCGATCGCCAGCGCGACGCCGGTTTCGTCCATCGCGTTCTTCACGCACAGCACCTCCGGACTCTTCTCGAGGCTCGGCGCGTGCCATTCGCGGTTGAGGTTCACCCCCACCGCGTTCGTCCGCAAATGCCCGCGAAAGGTGCCATCGGGGTTCATGTTGGGCACGACATGGAAGGTGCATTTTTCGAGCAGCGTCCGGGTCGTTTCGCTCTCCGGGTCGGTGAGCATTTCCAGCGCGCCTTCCATCCACCATTCGGCCATGCTCTCGCCCGGGTGCTGACGGGCATAGAGCCAAACCGGCTTGGGTCCTGATCCAATGCGGAAATAGTCGATCGCGCGCCCGTCGATCGAGGTGCCGATCTCCCGGTGCGTCACGCCGGGCTGCGCGGCGGTGGCCGCGATCAGAGCGTCGTGCCGCTCCATCGTATAGGGCGCGAAATAGGCGAACCATACCAGCTCGCTTTCAACCGGATAGGTCCATTCGAGCACGCCGTCTTCATACCGTGTCGCGGTCAGCGGCCATTCGATCCGGTCGGTGGAGGCGCGCGCCTGATATCCGGGCCAGCCGAACGGATAGGCCGAGCCGCCGGCATTGACGATACGCAGGGTCAGCGTGCGTCCCGTCGCGCCGGCGACGCGAAAATAGAACCATTGATAGAAATCGGACGCGTGATCCTTGACGATTTCCAGATCGAAGCGGTCGCCATCCTGTTTGACGACGCGAATGTTGCCGCCGTCGAAAGCGGCGTTGATCGTGATGCTCATTTGACCGTGATAGTGCGCCCGGATTCGCCGGGGAAGCCCCGAAGGATCGCGCTGGCGAGTTTTGTCGCCTCGGCATTGGCCTGGGCGTCGGGCGAGCCGCTGTCGGCGGCGGTCTGCGCATGACCTTCCCAGATGACGGTGCCGTCACTCCGCCGGCGGATTTGCACCGACATCGTCGTCATCAGGATCTGGCGATAGCGCGTCTTGCCGACCGGGAACGACACGCCGCCCCCCAGCCCGACGCCGCCGCGATATCCACCACTATAGCCACCGCCGCCGATGCCGATGGTCAGTGGCGAGCGGCGTGGCGCGCCTTCCTGACTGGTGCGCGCGACGCTGATCATCGCGCTGTACTGGCTCGGCATGCCCGGTGTCGCGGCGGTGTAGCCGTATCGCAGCAGCTCGTTCTGCACCGCGCCGGTATAAATCTGCGATTCGAGGCTCGTCGCCCAGCCGCTGCTCGCCGCTTCGCTTGTGATCGTGCCGCGATCGACCGGATCGAGGTGAAAGCGCGAAACTTCGACCGGCGCGCTCATCGGCGCGGTGGCGCAGCCCGCCAGCGCGAGCGCCGCGGCGGTTGCGACGATACCAAATTTCGGACCAAATCCCTGACCAAATCCCGGGCCAATTCCTGCCTTCATCGCGATCATCCTTCGAACGACGGTTGTTGCGATAGGGTAACGCTCGACCCGGCCGTTCGGGTTCCACGGCGTCCGCCTTGACTTGGCGCACCCGCGTCGATAGGCGGGCGCCTCTTTTCGACAGCACCAGACAGATAGAAGCGAATCGATCATGAAGATCCGCAATAGCCTCAAGTCGCTCAAGGACCGGCACCGCGACAACCGCGTGATCCGCCGCCGCGGCCGCACCTATGTCATCAACAAGACCAACCGCCGCTTCAAGGCGCGCCAGGGCTGAGGCCGGCGGATTAGCGAGGCTAATACGCGCGTAGCCGAAGCCCGGCCAGCGGCGCGACCGCGCCGTCCGACGACACGGAATTTAGCGCTGTGTCGGGCTCCGTTGTCAATAAGATGACCAGTCCCACCGCAGTCATTTTCGACGTCGGCCGCGTCCTGTTCGACTGGAATCTGAAGTTCCTTTACGAGCGTCTCATCCCGGCGGGTGAGGCGCTCGATGCGTTCTTGCGCGACGTGGTCACGCCCGAATGGCATTTCCAGCACGACGCCGGGCGCCCGTTCGCTGAAACCTCGGCCGAGCTGATCGCAGAGCATCCACATCACGCCGAGGCGATCCGCGCGCTATACCCGCGCTTCAACGAGACGATCGGCGCGACACTCCCCGGCATGGCGGATCTGGTCGCCGATCTCGACGCGGCGGGGGTTCCGCTTTACGCCATCACCAATTTTTCGGGCGAATTCTGGCCGCAGTTCCGCGCGCGGGAGGAAGCGTTCTTCGCGCCGTTCCGTGATATCGTCGTCTCGGGCGACGAGAAACTGATGAAACCCGATCCGGCGATTTATCACCTCGCGCTAGCGCGTTTCGGACTGGAGGCGGCGGACGCGGTGTTCGTCGACGACAACGCCGACAACGTGACGGGCGCGGCGGCGGTCGGCCTGCACGCGATCCATTTCACCGGCGAACCGGCGCTGCGGGCTGAACTGACCCGGTTGGCGCTGCTCTAGCCATACCCCTTCAGTTCGTCGCCGACGATCCGCACCACGTGGAGCACGTTGGTCGATCCCGGTGTCTTGAACGGCACGCCCGCCATCAGGATTACCCGGTCACCGGCCACCGCGATCTTGTGCCGCAGCGCCATGCGCTTGGCCTTCGCCACCATGTCCTCGAACGAATCGACGTCGCGCGTGTGGACGGCATAGGCGCCCCATAACAGCCCGAGCCGCCGCGCCGTCTCCAGCTTGGGGGTCAGCACCATCAGCGGCACCGATGGCCGCTCGCGCGCCACGCGCCGCGCGGTTGACCCCGACGAGGTGAAGCAGATGATCGCCGCGGCATCGACCGTCGCCGCGATGTTCTTCGCCGCCTCGGCCAGCGCATCGGCGGTGGTCGGGTCGGAACGGATCACGGTGAAATGGATGCGGTCGCCGTGCGCGGGATCGCGCTCCACGGCGGTGCCGATCGAGTTCATCATCGCCACCGATTCGACCGGCCAGCGCCCCGCCGCGCTCTCCGCCGACAGCATGATCGCGTCCGCCCCGTCATACACTGCGGTCGCCACATCGGAGACCTCGGCGCGGGTCGGGGAGGGCGAGGTGATCATCGATTCGAGCATCTGCGTCGCGACCACCACCGGCCGCCCGAGCCGCCGCGCGGTCTCGACGATGCGTTTCTGGAGGGGCGGCACAGTCTCCGGCGGCAGCTCGACGCCGAGATCGCCGCGCGCGACCATCACGCCGTCGCACGCCTCGACGATCTCCTCGAGCCGCTCGATCGCCGCCGGTTTCTCGATCTTCGCGAGCAGCGCCGCCTTCCCGCCGATCAGCTTGCGCGCCTCCCACAGATCTTCTGGCCGCTGGACGAAAGACAGCGCGATCCAGTCAACACCCTGATCGACCGCGAAGGCGAGGTCGCTCCGGTCCTTATCGGTCATCGCGGCCATCGGCACGACGACGTCGGGCACATTCAGCCCCTTGTTGTCGCTAAGCGGCCCGCCGACCTCGACCTGCGTGCCGATCGTCGCCGCGTCATGCTCCATCACCCGAAGCACGAGCTTGCCGTCGTCGAGCAGCAGCCGCGCGCCGGGCTCGATCGCCGCAAAAATCTCCTTGTGCGGCAGTTCCACCCGGGTCGCGTCGCCCGGTGCCTTGTCGCGGTCGAGCGTGAAACGCGATCCCGTCACCAGTTCGATCTTGCCTTGCTTGAACTTGCCGACGCGAAGTTTCGGCCCTTGCAGGTCGGCGAGGATCGTCGAGGGGCGGCCATATTTCTTCTCGAGCGCGCGGATCGCCGCGATCACCGCGACCTTCGACGCCTGGTCGCCGTGGCTCATGTTGATTCGGAACGCATCGGCGCCCGCCTCGAACAGCCGGGCGATCATCTCGGGCGTGTTGCTCGCCGGCCCCAGCGTCGCGAGTACGCGGACCTTTCGTGAACGGGGAGCGGTCGATTTGGTCATGGCGCGCGCGTCCTCGGCTTGTGCGCGCCCGGTCCTAGTCGCTATCGTCGGGGGATCAACCTTGGAGCCTATCAATGTCCCCGCTCGACGATCTCGACGACCGGACCGCGGCCACCGCGTTCCGCCGGCTGGTCTGCCACCTGCGCCACCGCGAGGATGCGCAGAATATCGATCTGATGGGCCTGGCCGGCTTCTGCCGCAATTGCCTGTCGGACTGGGTCGAGGAGGCGTCGGACGGCGCGTTGACCAAGGATCAGGCGCGCGAGGCGATCTACGGCGAGCCGTACGCCGCGTTCAAGGCACGCCAGGGCGACGCGACCCCGGAACAGCTCGAAAAGATGCGCGCGAGCGTTGCCAAAAACGCCTGACCACGCGTAAGCGCTGGCCCTCAATCCAGCAAAGGGAATCATCATGAGCGACGTCATCGCCGCCGACCAGCTCCGCCTGCTCATCGAGCGCATCGAGCGGCTTGAGGAAGAAAAGAAGGGCATCGCCGACGATATCAAGGACGTCTATGGCGAGGCCAAGGCGACCGGCTTCGACACCAAGACCATCCGCGCGATCGTCAAGTTGCGAAAGATGGAAAAGCACCACCGCGACGAGGCGGAGATGCTGCTCGATACGTACAAGGCCGCGCTGGGTCTGGCATGACCGGCGCCCCCGCCAACAAGGCGATCCTGCGCGGGGTGTTCGACGAGACCGCGAAGGGCAACGGGCGGCCGTTCGTCGAGGCGTTGGACGCGGATGTCGTCTGGACGATCATCGGCTCGACCGACTGGTCGCGCCGTTACACCGGCAAGCGCGCCGTGCTGTCCGAACTGCTCGGACCGCTGTCCGACCAGCTCGACGGCGCCAACACGATCGTCGCCGATCGCCTGATCGCCGAGGACGATTGGGTCGCGGTCGAGGGGCATGGCGAGAACCGTACCCGTGCCGGCAAGACCTATCGCAACCGCTATTGCTGGACGATCCGAATGGCCGGTGGCAAGATCGTGGACGTCACCGAATATGCCGACACGCAACTGATCGCCACAGCGCTCGAGGCGCCGCGAATGCGGACACCGGAATGATCGGCGCGCCGCGCCAAGGATAGGACGGAGTCACCATGCATCTCTACGGATCGACCGCGTCGCCCTTCGTCCAGCGCGTCCTGATGGCCGCACGGGTCAAGGGACATGAGCTGGAATTGCGCTTTCCGCCGGGCGAGGGCGGGATGAAGTCCGCCGAGTTCCGCGAGTTCAATCCGCTTGGCCGGATTCCCGTGCTCGCGTTCGACGACGGTGGGCACCTCTGCGAGTCCGAGGCGATCGCGGGCTATCTCGACGAGACGCTGGACGGCCCGTCGCTATTGCCCGGCGATGCGCTGGCGCGGGCGCGGGTGCGCGAGATCGTCGCGGTGACGACGCTCGAATTCGCCACCGCGATCCGCCCGATGATGGTGCATCTGGTGTTCCGGATGGGTGATGCGCCAATGGTCATCGAGGCGGCGCGGCGGCAGGCGGAGAAGGGGCTCGACGCGCTCGACCGGCTGATCGCGAACGATCCCTCGCGCGGGCAGCGCGAAACGCTCGATGCCGCCGATTGCGTGCTGGTGCCGATCCTGACGCTCGCCGAATTGATCGAGCCGATGACGGGCGTCGCCACGCTGGTCCGCGCGCGCGCTGCATTGTCCGCTTACTGGTCGCGGATCGTCGACGATCCGGTCGCGCGCGGCACCGTTGACGAGATGCGCGCCGGGTTCGCCGCGATCATGGCGCGCAACGCCCCGGCCGGTTGAGCCGCGCGGTTTGCGGCTATAAGGAAGCCCATCATACCAGCTTCGCGGCCCGTCCTTGCTCGCCGGGGATCGCCGCGGATCATTACCTTGCGGGGACTTCATGGCCGGCCATTCCAAATATAAGAACATCATGTACCGCAAGGGCGCGCAGGACAAGAAGCGCTCGGGCATGTTCTCCAAGCTCAGCCGCGAGATCACCGTCGCCGCCAAGATGGGCCTGCCCGATCCGGACATGAACCCGCGCCTGCGCGCCGCCGTCAACGCCGCCAAGGCCGCGTCGGTGCCCAAGGACAATATCCAGCGCTCGATCGACAAGGCATCGAAGGGCGACGCGGAGAATTACGAGGAGATCCGCTACGAAGGGTTCGGCCCCGGCGGCGTGAGCCTCATCATCGAGGCGCTGACCGACAACCGCAACCGCACCGCGACCAACGTGCGCACCGCGGTCTCCAAGAACGGCGGCAACCTCGGCGCGCCGGGCTCGGTCAGCCACGCCTTCGACCGCGTCGGGCTGATCAACTATCCGGCCAAGGCGGGCGATGCCGACACGGTGTTCGAGGCCGCGCTCGAAGCGGGGGCGGAGGACGTGTCGTCGTCCGAGGATGGCCATGAGATCTGGACCGGGCAGGGTGATCTCCACAACGTCGCCAAGGCATTGGAGCCGGTGCTCGGCGAGGCGGAAGGCGCCAAGCTCGCCTGGCGCCCGCAGACGATGGTCGAGGTCGGCGAGGGCGATGCCGCGACGCTGTTCAAGCTGATCGACGCGCTCGACGACGATGACGATGTGCAGACCGTGTGGGGCAATTACGACGTGCCCGACGCGGTGCTGGAGAAATTGGGCTGACGATCATTCTCGGCCTCGACCCCGGGCTCGGCACGACGGGCTGGGGGGTGATCCGGGCCGAGGGCAACCGGTTGTCGCACGTCGCCAACGGGCGGATGAAGACCGACAGCGCCGCGCCGCTCGCGCGACGGCTCGCGCATCTCGATACGATGCTCGGCGCGCTCATCGCCGATCACGCTCCGCAAGCGGCGGCGGTCGAGGAGGTGTTCGTCAACGCCAACCCGCAATCGACCCTGAAGCTGGGTCAGGCGCGCGGCGTGATCCTGCTGGGCGTCGCTCGCGCCGGGATCGACCCCGGCGAATATGCCGCACGCCTGGTCAAGAAGGCGGTGGTCGGCGTGGGCAATGCGGAGAAGGCGCAGGTCCATGCGATGGTCGCGCGGCTGCTCCCCGGCGTAAAGATAGACGGCCCCGACGCCGCCGACGCGCTCGCCGTCGCGATCTGCCATGCCCACCATCTGGCGAGCGCGCGGCGCATCCCGTGATTTCGCTTTCCTACACCGGCCTGTTCCGGTTATGTCCTGCGCCATGCAGGCGCGCCTCCTTCACCATGATATCGGTTCTGGCGCGCTTGATGGAGCGCGAGTGGCGCGTTCCCGTCGCCCGGTTGTCGCGTCGGCGGCGCGCTGGTGTCGCCAGACCGGCGCGGGGGTGGCGCGCGGGCGTTGCGTGGGTGGCGCGTGGGTGTCGCGTCGGGGGCGCCAGGCCGTCGCATCGGCGTGGCCTCGGGATGGTCACGCAGGCGTGCGCGGCGCGGCGAACTCGCTCCAGCGTGTGAAGTTTCTAAACATTCGCTCGGCGCTGGCATGATCGCGCATCTCAAGGGCCGGCTCGAGGCGACAGGCATCGACCATGCCGTGATCGATGTCGGCGGGGTCGGCTATCTCGTCGGTGCCTCTGCCAAGACGCTCGCCGCGATCGGTCCGGTGGGCGAGGCCGCGACGCTGTTCACCGAAATGCTGGTGGCGGAGGATTCGATCCGCCTCGTCGGCTTCGCGCGGCCCGACGAGCGCGACTGGTTCCGTCTGCTCACCGGCGGTCAGGGGGTCGGCGCGCGGGTCGCGCTGGCGATCCTCTCGGTGCTCGAGCCGGTCGACCTGGCGCGCGCCATCGCCGCGCAGGACAAGGCGATGATCGGCCGCGCCAACGGTGTCGGCCCCAAGCTCGCCGAGCGCATCGTGCGCGAATTGAAGGACAAGGCCGGCGGCGTGATCCCCGGCAGCGTCGCCTCGGTGGCGGCGGCAAGCGGCGCCGCGTCGGACGCGGTCTCGGCGCTCCTCAACCTCGGCTTCCGCCCGGCCGAGGCGAACAGCGCGGTCGGCGCGGCGGAGGACGAACTGGGCGCGGGTGCGACGCTGGATGCGTTGGTGCGGCTGGCGCTGCGAAAGGCGGCGAAGTGAGCGCTATCCCACCCCGCCGTCATGCTGAACTCGTTTCAGCATCCACCGCGCCGATCAGACTGTCGTCACGGCCAACTCGACGGATGCGCTGCTATGCCGA
>JBDSKT010000344.1:0-4442 GCA_039916765.1 Sphingomonas sp. | reverse complement strand
TCCCGAATTGGGTCGCTAGGCCGGCCGCCGCGTAGAGCCGGAACTCGTCGCGCTCGTCGAGCAGCTTGACGAACACGCGCACCACGATCGCAAGGAACAGCAAAGCGATGATCATGCACGCGATCAGTCCGAATTCCTCGCCGATCACCGAAAAGATATAGTCGGTATGCCCCTCGGGCAAGCGGAACTTCATCGCGCCGCCGCCCGGCCCCGTGCCGCGCCACCCGCCTGCGGTGATCGTGTCGTGCGCTGCGTTGGTCTGGAAATGGTCGGTGCCGCTGCCCTCGCCCTGGCTCGAACCCGGAAACAGAAACGCATCGATCCGCGCGCGCGCCGTGCCGTAGAACAAGTACGCCGCACCGAGGCCGACCGGCGCCAGCGCGATCAGTCCGCCGATCACCTTGGGCGACGTCCCCGCGATCATCAGCAGCGCGAACCACACCGCGACGAACACGATCGTCTGACCGAAATCGGGCTGCATCATCAGCAGGAATCCAACGAGCGCGGTCATCGCGCCGGTGATGACGGTGACCGGCAGCGCATCGTCCTGCGCCTTCATCGACAGCAGCCACGCCGTCGTCACGATGAAGAAGGGCTTGAGAAATTCGGACGGCTGGATCAGCGAGACCCCGAAATTGAGCCACCGCGTCGCGCCGTTCTTCTCGACCCCGAAGAACGGCACCAGCATCAGCAGCACGAGGCAGGCGATCGTGCCGATCAGCGCCATGCGCCGCGCCGCAGGGACCGACAGCATCGACACCGCGAACATCACCGGCAGCGAAACGCCGACCCACAACAGCTGCCACCACAAATAGAATAGCGGCGCGACATGGTGCTTCTCGTCCGAATAGCGCGCGGCGGCCGATGGGCTGGCCGAGCCGACCGCGACGAGCCCGACGCCGATCAACAGCAGGACCAGCAGCAGGACCATCCGGTCGATGTCCCAGAACCACATGCCCAGCGCCGAGCGGTCGCCGCGCCCGCCGCCGTGCCGCATTCGCTTCCATAATGTGAGCGACGTCTGATCGTTCATGCCAGCGCCTCGACGGCCGCGCGAAACTGGTCGCCCCGGTCTTCATAGTCGCGGAACTGATCGAACGAGGCGCAGGCGGGGGACAGGAGTATCGTCTCGTCCGTTGCCGCGTGCTTCGCCGCGCTCGCCACGGCGGCGCTCAACGTGCCGCTTTCCTCGACCGCCATGTGCGGCGCGAGCAGGGCGGCGAATTTCGCCCCCGCTTCGCCGATCGTATAGGCGCGTTCGACGCGACCGAAATGCGGCGCGCAGGCATCGAGATCGTCGCTCTTGGCTTGCCCGCCGAGGATCCAGTGGATCCGGTCGAACGCCGCCAGCGCGGGGGCGACGCTTTCCGGATTGGTCGCCTTGCTGTCGTCGATGAACGCCACACCATTGCGGACCGCGACGCGCTGCATCCGGTGCGGCAGACCGGTGAAGCTTTCCAGCCCGTGATTGATATCCGCCTCGCTCACGCCGAGCGCCTGGCACGCCGCGATCGCCGCCAGCGCGTTCTGGGCGTTATGCGGTCCTTGCAGCGAAGGCCAGCGCGACTGGTCCATGCACACGCCCGGCGCGATCTTGGTCAGATGCTCGCCGCGCGCCGACAATCCCCGCGCGATCTGCGCCGAAGCCGTGTCACCGATGCCGATGATCGCGGCGTGATCCGCCGATTGCATCGCGAACAGCCGCGCCTTGCTGTCCGCATAGGCTTGAAACCCGTCATAGCGGTCGAGATGGTCGGGGGTGATGTTGAGCAACACCGCGACGTCGCAATCGAGACGTTTCGTCAGGTCGATCTGGTAGCTCGACAGCTCCAGCACATAGACGCCACCCTCGGGTAGCGGCTCCTGCGCGAGGATCGGCGCACCGATATTGCCACCCAGCCGCGACGGGATACCCGCTGCGCGTAGGATATGGTGGATCAGCGAGACGGTGGTCGATTTGCCGTTGGTACCGGTGACGCCGACCACCTTGTGTGGCGGCAGCCCGGCGCGGGCCTGCGCGAACAGCTCGATGTCGCCGATGATCGCAATGCCAGCGGCACGCGCTTTGGCGGCGACCGGATGGCGATTGAGCGGCACTCCGGGGGAAACGACCAGCGCGTCGAAACCGGTGAGATCAACGGACTCCACATCCTCGACCCGCACCGTTCCCCGGCGAAGGCCGGGGTCCAGTCGCGATGCAGGCAGTTGTAACGAGCCGCCCTCTCCAACAACTTCTGCCACACCCTCTGGGCCTCGGCCTTCGCCGGGGAACGTCGAAAGAAGGGTATCACGGGTAGCCGGCTTCGCATCCCACGCCGTCACCTCTGCCCCGCTCGCCGCAAGCGCGGCGACAGTCGCCGCGCCCGAACGCGCCAGCCCGAGCACCGCGAACCGTTTGCCCCGCCAGAGGTCGCTGATGATCACCGCAGTTTCAGGGTGGAGAGGCCGGCGAGCGCAAGCACCAGCGCGACGATCCAGAAACGGATCACCACGGTCGGCTCGCTCCAGCCCAATTGTTCGAAATGGTGGTGGATCGGCGCCATCTTGAACACGCGCCGCCCGGTGCGCTTGTAGAAGAACACCTGGATGATGACGCTCATCGCCTCCACGACGAACAGCCCGCCGATGATGCCGAGCACGATCTCGTGATGCGCCGTCACCGCGATCGCGCCGAGCGCGCCGCCGAGTGCCAGGCTCCCCGTGTCACCCATGAATACCGCCGCCGGCGGCGCGTTGAACCACAGAAACGCCAGCCCCGCGCCGATCATCGCGCCGCAGAAGATCGCCAGCTCGCCCGCGCCGGGCACGTGCGGGATACCCAGATACGTCGCGAACTTCGCGTTGCCGACGAGATAGACGATGATCATGAACGCGACCGCGGCGATGATCACCGGCATCGTCGCGAGACCGTCGAGCCCGTCGGTCAGGTTCACCGCATTGCCGAACGCGACGATCGTGAAGGCGGCGAAGGGGATGTAGAAATACCCCAAGTCGAGCGAGAAGCCGCTGACGAAGGGCAGATAGAGGTGATGCCCGTTCTCCCCGGTGATGATCCAGGATGCGACCGCGGCGATGGCGAACTCGCCGATCAGCCGCGTGCGCCCGGACACGCCCTTGGTACTCGCCTTGCGCACCTTGTCGTAATCGTCGAGGAACCCGATCGCGCCGAACCCCAGCGTGACGAACAGACACGCCCAGACGAACGGGTTGGTGACCTCCATCCACAACAGGATCGACAGCGTCAGGCTGGTCAGGATCATCAGCCCGCCCATCGTCGGCGTGCCGCGTTTGGCGAGATGCGATTGCGGTCCGTCGTCGCGGATCGGCTGCCCCTTGCCTTGCCGGACGCGAAGCCAGCCGATGAACCTGGGACCGATCAGAAGCCCGATGAACAACGCTGTCGCGACCGCTCCGCCGATGCGAAACGACTGGTAGCGGAACAGGTTGAGCACGCCGTGAAAGCCGAGCAACTGGGCGATGAAATTGAACATTATCCGTTCCCGCGCCCGAAATTTCCGTCCTGGAGCCCCGCGACCACCGCCGCGAGTCCGACACTATTCGAACCCTTGATGAGCACCGCATCGCCTGGTGCCAGCATCGCTCGAAGCGACGCGAGCGCTGCTGCGGCATCGGGCACATGGACGAAATCGGCCCTCCCCTCAAGCGCGTTCGCCAGCGGCCCCATCGCTTCACCGACGAGAATGCCCGCTTCGACGCCGGCGGCGAGAATCGGGTCGGCAAGGCCAGCGTGATGGCTTGGAGCATCGACGCCCAGCTCGCCCATCGCGCCGAGCACCACGAGCTTGCGGGTGGCGGTTTCATCGCCGAGCACGGCGAGCGTGGCGCGCATCGAGGTCGGGTTGGCGTTATAGCTTTCGTCGAGCAGCAGCGCGTTGCCGCCGGGCAGTTCGATCGCCACGCGCTGCCCGCGCCCCGGGAGACCGTCCAGCTCGGCGAGCGCCAGCCCGGCGAGCGCGACATCGGCGCCAACCGCTTCGACCGCCGCCAGCACCGCAAGTGCGTTCGACACATGGTGCGCGCCAGGCTGGCTGGTGGTGAAACTCAACTCGCGCCCGAGCAGCCGAGCGGTGACGAAGGTACCGCCCGTCGCGGTGCGCATCGTCTCAAGCGGGCGGACATCGGCGCCCTCGCCCATCCCGAAGGTCACGATCTGCGCGTCGCGCAGCCGCGCGGCGGCGATCAGCCGGTCGCGGTGCGGATTGTCATAGGGGATGATCGCCGTGCCGCCGGATTCCAGCCCCTCGAAGATTTCCGCCTTTGCGTCGGCGATCGCGGTTTCGTCGGCAAAGAATTCGAGATGCACGGAGGCGACCGTGGTGATCAACGCGACGTGCGGGCGCACCAGCTGCGTCAGCTGCGCAAGCTCGCCGGCATGGTTCATCCCCATCTCGAACACGCCGAAGCGGGTCGCGGCGGGCATC
>JBDSKT010000343.1:0-8376 GCA_039916765.1 Sphingomonas sp. | reverse complement strand
CGACATGGGAGGTAGCTCTCCCACCGCTGCACCGCGTCCCGCAAAGTGGCGGCGCGCTGGTATCCATGTACAACTAAACGCCGATGTGAAGAATGACCAGCGACACCGACAATCCTTCCGCCGCATTCACACGGCAAGTCCATGTCGCCAGTCAGCTTGGCGAGGGAGATTGCAGGTGCCCGGCCGACCGATTATGCAACCGCCATGCGACTTGCCCTTTCGCGTGGCCGATGATTTAACTCCTAGCGAGCCCGCCGAGCGGGCGCCGCGGCAGGGGGTGATGTTGAGCGCGACAGTTGAATATTTCGGCGGAGCAGAGCCTAGCCGTCATCGCGTTCGGGACCTTTCGGTTGGGGGAATGCGGATCGATCAAGCGGCGGGCGTTCGCGTCGGTGCCACGATCCTCGTCACCGTTGGCGCGCTAAAATCTGTCGGAGCAACAGTGGCCTGGGTTCAAGATGATTCTGCTGGGTTGAAGTTTGCGCGGGCCATCAACCTCGACGATGCACGGACAAAGGCCGCGATCGCACCGCGCCAGTCCGAGCGGCAATCAAAGGGCGTGACCGGGATAGCTCCCACTGCGGGATGGGTGCCCGACTTGAATAACCCATATCAGAAATGACTTCGTCCAGACGAACTCGAAGACCCTTGTAGGCGTCTAAAAGACCTCGGGGCAAGAATGGTACCAGGGACCGTGGACCGCCCGCCTCGGTGGTTTCAACCTGTCCAAGGTGCCGAATGGCAAGACCCTTGAAGAGAGGTTCGACCAGTATCAGCTCGATCTTGAACTCGAGCACCGCCACAGCATCGCAGGTCTGCCTGGGGCGGTTCGGGTGACGGTGTTTCGCAATCGCGGCCGATTCAGCCGATTTGACGACGCGGTTGCGCTCGCGCGAGCAACCGGCCAGCGGGTCGATCCCGCCCTGACCCGCGAGCGGCGCACCCGCGCCGGTATTCATGTCAACATTGAGCAGGCGGTGACCAAGGCAGTCGGCGTATTTGCGCGCGCAGGAGTGGCAGACGGCTCGGTCAAGCCCTATGATTTCACCGACATCGAGCGCACAGCGCAGTTCGGCGCTTCGATCAAGGGTACTGCCTGGGGCCGTGCCAAGGATACCGTTGGGGTCGTCGAGGTGATCAATGGGATTTGGCGTACGCATCAGCGGTACCTCGACGCGGGCGGCGACGGCGTCCTTGTTGGTGACAGTCGCCAACCTCATCCCGGATCGGAGTTCATCACCGAGACGTATTACAGCCTAACCGCCTTTAAGGGCGTGAAGCTGAGCGCCGATTACCAGTTCATCGCGAATCCGGGCTACAACCGTGATCGGGGTCCGGCGCACGTTCTCGCCCTGCGTTTGCATGGGGAGTTCTGATGCATCTTATTCCGGCGTGGATCCGGAGAGATACGCTGCTTACGGTGCAGTAGCAGTCGTCCAATTATTCAATCCTGCCTACTTCGGCACGTATCGATTCAAATTCCATTGTCTACTGCTAAAATACAAGACCATGCACCCTGCCGCTTTCTATCGATGTCGCGCATCGCGAGAACTTCGTCCCGTAACTTCGCCAAGCGCGGAAATCGTAAGAATTCACTCAACGAAGCGGCAAGATAAGACAATTCACGCCAAAATATTGACGGCCCGCGCGGCGACTAGTGCGAGCGTCAGCAGCGATACGGCGCTTTCAGCCATCATCATGATCTTCGCGCGCGGTGACAACGGCATGGTGTCGGTTGGAGAGAAGGCGGTGGCATTCGTGAACGAGAGATAGAGATAGTCGATAAATCCGGGCGACCAACCTGTGCGCGATGATGCCAGCGTCATCTGTGGAAACAAAAAATCATCTATCTCGCGGCGGCTGATACCACGCGATGCAGGACCGCCACGGTCGATGCTCCAGAACCAGAGGGCAAAAATGATGACGTTTGTCGCCCAGATGTTGACCGCGTCGAGCAGCAGTGTCTGGCCGGAGGCGCCGGAGTGCCCCGCCAGAAGGGCTTGGATCAAACGAACCAGCGCGAAGAAATTCATCAACGTGATGATCGCTGTCATCGCCACGGCCGCGAAGCGGATGATTTTGCGCTGTCGCCCGATGTTTTGCCAGTGACGGTCGGTTGTCGCATCCCGCGCTTGACCTTGAGTCCAAGCGGTGGCGATCGAGAGCGGTCCGAGCAATGCGAGCTCGAGGGCTGGGGCCAACCATGGTGGACCCAAAGTGACCTTGTTGACGATCAGCAACTGTAGACCGACAATCACAGCTACCGAACCGCGGGCGAACCAGAAATCGTTGCGATGCGTGTGGATTGCCTTGAGTTTCGTGCTCATTGTTAGGCGACCCAAGGCATCGTAGCGCCGAGCGCGGTAGCTACCGCCAGTCCGATACCAGCCGCGGCGAGGATCGCGGCTCCCGTGACGATCTTGCGGGACTGCGCGATCAGCGCGATGGACAATAGGACGATCGCCATCTGTAGCGCCGTTTCTCCGAACTCATATCCTTCACCAGCAGCGGCTGCCTTCTCGCCGTCATGTCGCAGCGCGTCACCCTGCTCTTGCAATTGTCCGATTCCATGGCGCTTTTTGTCGGGCGCGCGCAGATGGACCGCCTCCTTGGCCCATCCCAGCCGTGATTCTTCGTCTGCGTCCGATAATTTCGACGCAGTCTTCAGCACGGTCTCTCGGACAATCTTGGCCTGCATGTAAGCGAAGGTGTCAGACGCCTCTATCCCCTTCAGCAGACTTTCGCGCGCCGCCCCCGCCGCTGCCATATGTACGATGGCGAGAAAAACCGCTAACGCCCCGATCAGTACCGAAACCCGATCGCGGAAAGTTCGCTCAGCGGATCGCCCTTCCTTTTCCTCCTGATCTCGCGCCGATTCCGCTCGTTCAATTGCGTCATCGATAAGGTCTTTAGCGTCAGTAGGCTCCATTGCGCCACTCCGATGAACTGGGGATCGATAAAGTTGCCAAGCCGTCGCCAATTGAGCCAAGACAACGGCGATTTAGAAGATCGCCGAAAGGTCAATGACATTGCTTGATCGCAGCAGCCCGCGATCGAAGCATGAACCTGACCCCTAGCCGCGTCCAGCGAACCACCACAACCGTGGCACGTCCGAGAAAGTTGATCGTGAACGCAATCACGCGATGCTGAAAAGTAAGCCGAGCATTGAATGATGCGTTGCCCAGCGCCGGACTCGGCCACCAGCGCCGGACTCGGCCAGATGTGATGTTACTGGCGGATGTTTGGAACGTCATCCCCAGCGTGAAAGAAAAGATAAACCGATTTTGCGGTAAACGGCCATCCGCGCCTCATTGTGGATTCTGGCAATCATACCTTTGCCCTTGGCCAGGTATGATAACGCACGATTCCCTTCACCCGCTCCAGCCGTTCGCGCCGATCGATCCGGATCGGCTATTTCATGATGCGCGCGCTATGCTATCGTCGCGATTGAGCTATCGGACGAAGGGCAATCTTCCTTCGGGCCAATCCGGCTCCAGGAGAACGATCATGATCCGCAATCTGATGCTCGCCGCCGCCTTGGTCTCGATGGCCGGCGCTGCCCCGGCGCTCGCGGCGCCGTGCAAGGATGCGAAGGGCAAGTTCATCAAATGCGCGCCAGCACCAGCCAAGCCGATGCGCTGCAAGGCGAACGGCAAGTTCGCCAAGTGCGGAACGCCAGGCGCCAAGCCGGTCTGAAAGAGCCGGTAACACCGCCGATCGGGGTGCGCCGCTAACCTCGGCGCACTTCCCGAGCCGGCGGCCTCGCTTGCGTGTGTCGATGCGCGCGCATAGGCGTTGCGCAATCGGTTCCCCACGCAGGATTGCCCATGCCCCGTATCACCCGCGCCCTTGACGATTGCGCCTCTCCGGCGCTCGACCGCCGATGAAGCGTCGCGGACATCGCCCGTCGCAAGCCCCGGCGGGCCGGCCGCGCTTTTGGGGACGGCACGCGGTGACCGCGGCGCTGGCCAACCCGGAGCGCGTCGTGCGCAAGCTCTGGGCGACGCGCGAGGCGCTGGCCAGCCTTGCCATCCCCCCCGTAATCCCGATCACCTATGCCGATGTCGCCGACCTGGCCCGGCTGGTGCCGTCCGACGCGCCGCACCAGGGATTGGTCGCCGAGGTCGATCCGCTCGAGGACGTGTGGCTCGGCGACCTGCTCGATCAGGGCAAGGACGACCGGCGTCCGCTGGTCGTGCTCGATCAGGTTACCGATCCGCACAATGTCGGCGCGATCCTGCGCACGGCGGCGGCGTTCGACGCACTCGGTATCATCACCCAGGACCGCCATGCGCCGCCTGAGTCGGGCCCGATCGCGAGATCGGCATCCGGCGCTCTCGAACTCGTGCCGTGGGTGCGGGTGATCAACCTGTCGCGCGCGCTCGAGGAAATCGCCGAGGCCGGGTTCTGGCGCATCGGCCTGGCGGGAGACACCGAGCAGACGCTGGCCGAGGTGATGGGCGATACCCGCGTCGCACTGGTGCTCGGCGCCGAGGGCGAAGGATTGCGGCACAATGTCGCCGAGCATTGTGACGAACTCGCGCGGCTGCCGATATCGCCGCGGATGGAAAGCCTCAACGTCTCCAATGCCGCGGCGATCGCGCTGTACGCGGTTGCCACGCGGCGCTGAGGGCCAGCGACGGCAGGCAGGTGCCGTCGTTCGCACTCCTGCCGCATACTTACGCCGAGGCTGTCCTACACGGCGGAAGGTGTGGCATGAGGCGCCATGCTCGTCGACACTGGTGATCCATGCCGCGCCCCGGCCATGTCCCGTCCTGGAATGCGACGGCGCGGCGAATCTTCACAAAACATCCGCCAGCGTGTGAAGAGTGTGAAGATTCGCGCTCAATCCTCGGCCGCGACCGTCACCCTCAACCCGTCGAGCGCGTCAGTGAATTCGATCTGGCACGACAGGCGCGAGCGATCATCGCGATCGGACGACGATTCGAGCAGATCGTCCTCGTCCGGGCTCATCGCAGATAGTTTGGGGGCAAACGCCGGATCGACATGGACGTGGCAGGTGGCGCAAGAACAGCAGCCGCCGCACAAGGCCAGCACCTCGTCGATCCCGGCGTCGCGGATCACTTCCATCACCGACAAGCCCGCCTCTCCCATGATCTCGCGTTCTTCCCCTTCGCGGGTCACGACGATAAGCTTGGGCATGCAGTCCTCCGAGGGTGGTCGTGGCCGCCATGCCGCCGCGGACCAAACGAATCAAGGAAACAGACGATGGGATTGAGCGCCGACCAGTTGCGCACCGCGCTCGACGATCTTGCCGGGCGCGAGCCGGCGTTCGCCGCCGCGCTCGCCCGCGCCGGTTATCCCGAGCCGCGCATTCGCGCGCCCGGCTACGGCACGCTGCTGCGCACGATCGTCGGCCAGCAGGTCAGCGTCGCCGCCGCCGCGTCGGTGTGGCGCAAGCTCGAGGAGCAATGCGGCGACCTCGAGATCCCCGCCAACGTGGCGAAGGCTAGTGACGAGCAACTGCGCGCCGCCGGAATGTCGCGTCAAAAGGCCGGCTATGCGCGCAGTCTCGCCGACGAGGTGACGAGTGGGCGGCTCGATCTCGACAACCTGCCCGCCGATGACGAGGAAGCGATCGTCGCGCTGACCCGCATCAAGGGCATCGGGCGCTGGTCGGCTGAAATCTACCTGCTGTTCGCCGAAGGACGCGCCGATATCTGGCCGGCGGGTGACCTGGCGGTGCAGATCGAAGTCGGCCGGATCCTCGGGCATGAGGCGCGTCCGTCCGAAAAGCTGACTCGCGATCTTGCCGAGGCGTGGCGCCCGCACCGCGGCGCGGCGGCGATCATGGCTTGGCACCATTACAAGATCGAGGTCATCTAGCCGCGTGGGCGATCGCCAATCGTTGGCCGAGAGCTACCGGAGCGTCGCGGTGCCCGCCGGCAACGGGCGCTTCTGGGGCAAGCTCGCCGCATTCGCCGGGCCGGGTTACATGGTCGCGGTCGGTTACATGGACCCAGGCAACTGGGCGACCGATCTCGCCGGGGGGTCGGCGTTCGGTTACACGTTGCTCTCCGTCGTGCTGTTGTCGAACATCATGGCGATGATATTGCAGTCGCTTGCTGCGCGGCTCGGCATTGCGACCGGGCTCGACCTCGCCCAAGCTTGCCGGGAATATTACGCGCGCCCGGTGACGATCATGCTGTGGGTGCTGTGCGAGATCGCGATCATCGCGTGCGATCTCGCCGAGGTGCTAGGCACGGCGATCGCGCTGCAATTGCTGTTCGGGCTGCCGCTGGTCGCGGGCGTGTGCCTCACCGCATTCGACGTGCTGCTGATTCTCGGTCTGCAGCGGTTCGGGTTTCGCAAGCTCGAGGCGTTCGTCGTCGCGCTGCTCATCGTGATCGCGGGCTGTTTCGCTTACGAGCTTGCCGTCGCCCAGCCGAGCCTCTCCGGTATTGCCGCTGGTCTGATCCCGCGACGCCAGATCGTCACCGACCCGACGATGCTCTATATTGCGATCGGCATCCTCGGCGCGACGGTGATGCCGCACAACCTCTACCTCCACTCCTCGATCGTCCAGACGCGCCGCTATGCGCAGGACGACGCCGGCAAACGCGATGCGGTGCGTCATGCGACGATCGACAGCTCGATAGCGCTGACACTGGCGCTATTCATCAACGCCGCGATCCTGATTCTCGCGGCCGCGACTTTCCACGCTCGTGGGCATACCGACGTCGCCGAGATCGACGAGGCGTACAAACTGCTCTCGCCGACGCTCGGCGCGGGCGCGGCAAGCGTGATGTTCGCGGTTGCGTTACTTGCCTCCGGCCAGAATTCGACCGTCACCGGCACGCTGGCCGGGCAGATCGTGGCCGAAGGGTTCCTCGACCTGAAACTGCCGATCTGGCTACGGCGCATGGTCACGCGGTTGCTGGCGATCGTGCCGGCGGTCGCCGTCGTCGCGGTGTCGGGCGATACGGGCGCGACCAAGCTGCTGGTCATGAGCCAGGTCGTGCTGAGCCTGCAACTGCCTTTCGCCGTCGTGCCGCTGGTGTCCTTCACAGGATCGCGAACGAAGATGGGGCCGCTCGCCAGCCCGGCATGGCTGCGCATCGCCGCCTGGGCGATCACGGCGACGGTGATCGGCCTCAACCTGACGCTGCTCGCTAGCTTCCTCTAGACCTTGGCGATCCGCTTTGCCTCGATAAGATGGAGCCGCTCGACCATCGCGCCATCGACGCGGATGGCCCCCTTGTCGGCATTTTCCGGCAGGGCGAAGGCGGCAATTACCCGCTCGGCCCACGCCATTTGGAGCGCGGACGGCGCGAAGGCTGCGTTGGCGACGGGGATCTGCGAGGGATGGATCAGCGTCTTGCCGTCGAACCCGAACGCCGCGCCTTGGGCGCATTCGGCGGCAAGCAGGTCGGGATCGTCGATCACGTTGCACACGCCGTCGATCGCGACCAGTCCGTGGGCGCGCGCGGCGGTGACGATCGCCGTCAAGTGCGCCAACAGCGGCGCACGCGTCGGCCCGGGCGTGCAGCGCATCTCCTTGGCGAGATCGTTGGTCCCGACGACAAGGCAGTCGAGATCGTTCGGCCGGGCCGCGGCGGCGATCTCCGGAAGCGCGAGCATCGCCGCGCAAGTCTCGATCATCGCCCACAGCCGCTTGCCCCCTGCCCGCGCGCGCGCCTCGGCAAGGTCGGCGGAGCGCGAGATCTTGGGCAGAAGCAGCGCGTCAAACTCGCTGGCCGCCGCCGCGCGATAATCCTCATCGGCCCATTCGCTGCCAATCTCGTTGACCCGCAGCACAAGCAGCCGTCCGCCGAACCCGCCTTCGGTTGCTGCCCCGATCGCCGCCCTGCGCGCCTCCGCCTTGCGATCGGGCGCGACGCCGTCCTCGAGATCGAGCACCACCGCATCGCAGTCGAGGCTCCGCGCTTTTTCGATGGCGCGAGCGTTCGAGGCGGGCAGATAAAGAACGCTGCGTAGGATCATGGCGTCACCACCTGCCCGCCCTTCATCACCAGTTTGATCGATCGCACCGTACCGATATCCTTCGTCGGGTCACCTGTCACCGCGACGAGATCGGCGAGCATCCCCGCCTTCACCGCGCCGAGCTTGTCGCCGATATGGAATGCCTTGGCATTACCCGAGGTGGCCGCGATCAGCACTTGTGCGGGCGGCATCCCGCCCGCCGCCATCAACTTCATTTCGCGCGCATTCTGGCCGTGCGCGAACACGCCGACGTCGCCGCCCATGCACATTGGCACGCGCGCGGCGCGGGCAAGAGCGAACGCATGGCGGCTTTCCTCCACCGCAACCGGGGCGGGGTCGCCGCCATTCCAGCCGCGATAGCGTGCGACCGCATCCGATGCGGCGAGCGTCGGACACAAATAGATGCCCTTC
>JBDSKT010000342.1:0-3603 GCA_039916765.1 Sphingomonas sp. | reverse complement strand
TGATTTGCTCGTCGGCGATGGTTTCGAGCCGTACGATCGGTGGGTAGCCGTCTTTACCGTGGAACACGTAGTCAAATCGCCGCTCGAGCACGGTGCGCGTTTCAAGTCGCGCAAATCCGTGGACCGGCCGGCCTAGCGCAAAGTAAATTTGGCGCAGATCATCGATACCGTGACAGTGATCGGCATGATCATGCGTCCAGATTACCGCGTCGACGGCGGCGACATTCGCGAGGAGCAGCTGCTGGCGCATATCCGGACTGGTATCGATCAGGATGCGCGTACTGGCGGTTTCCACCAGAAGCGATGCGCGCGTGCGCCGATTACGCGGCTCGGCCGGGTCGCATGCGCCCCAATCATTGCCGATGCGCGGTACGCCGGACGACGTGCCCGAACCGAGCAGACGGACCTTCACTGGCGAGTCTTGGCAAAAAGAATATGAAAATTCTCGGCCGTTCGTGCAGCAAGCATTTCTAGCGGCTCACCGCGCAGATCGGCTAGAAACACGGCGGTATCGGCTACGAAAGCCGGCTCGCCGGGCCTGCCGCGGTGGGGTACCGGTGCAAGAAACGGCGCGTCGGTTTCGATCAGCAATCGCTCGATCGGTAACCGCGCGGCAGTTGCCTGCAAATCACGGGCATTCTTGAAAGTCACGATGCCCGAAATCGAGATGTAGAACCCCAAGTCGAGCGCGATGTCGGCAAATGCGTCGCTCGCCGTGAAGCAATGGATCACTCCGGGATAGCCGCCCCTTCCCATCTCTTCGCGCAAGATGGCGGCAGTGTCGGCCTCGGCGTCGCGCGTGTGAACGACGATTGGCAGGCCCGTTTCTCGCGCCGCGGCGATATGCGCCCGAAAGCTCGCCTGTTGGCGATCGCGATCGCTATGGTCGTAATAATAATCAAGGCCGCTCTCGCCGATCCCGACGACGCGCGGATGCGCGGCGCGCTCGACGAGCTTGGCGGTGTCGATGTGCGCGTGCTGGTCGGCCTCGTGCGGATGGATGCCGACGGTCGCCCACACATCTGGCTCGCATTCCGCGACGGCCAGCACGGCGTCCCACTCACGCTCGCGGGTCGAAATATTGAGCATCGCGGTGACACCTTGCGCTCGTGCATTCGCCAATACCTCCTCGCGGCGCTCGATCAGGCCCTTATAGTTGAGGTGACAATGGCTGTCGGCGAACATCAGGCCACCACGGCCGCCTCGAGCCGGGGGAACACCCCACTAGGTGCCGGAAGCGAAATGCCGGCCTCCAGCGCTCGCGCCAGCGCGTCAAAATCGCGCGCGCCGGGCTCCTGGCCGAGTAGATCGAGCAGCGTATCGGCGCTTTGCGGGATAGCCCAGCGCGCCATGATCGCGATACGCCGCACCGCCTCGGCGGCATAGTAAAGGATCGTATCGGCGCGCGCCGGATCGGTCTTTCGAACGCTCCAGGGCGCCTGGTCGGCGAAATACTGGTTGGCGTCGCGCGCCGCTGCCCAAATCGCGTCCAGCGCGGTGTGTAGTGCGAGATCCGCCATAGCGCCGCGCATCCCCGCTTCCGCCCTATTCACGCTTTCGACCAACGTTTCGTCGATATCAGTAGCTTCGCCAGCCGCGGGAACTTTGCCGCTGCAATTCTTGGCGATGATCGAAAGGCAGCGCTGCGCGAGATTGCCAAGATTGTTGGCCAGATCGGCATTGCAGCGCGTGACGATCGCCTCCTCCGAATAACTGCCATCCTGCCCGAAACTGACCTCGCGCAGCAGGAAGTAGCGCAGCGGATCAGCGCCGAAGCGATCGATCAACTCTATCGGGTCGGTGACGTTGCCGACCGATTTGGACATCTTCTCGCCGCGGTTGAGAAGGAAGCCATGGCCAAACACCTGTTTTGGCAACGCGATGTTCGCTGACATCAAGAATGCCGGCCAGTAAACGGCATGAAAACGCACGATATCCTTACCGATGAGATGCAGATCGGCCGGCCAGTATCTGGCGAGTGGATTCTGCGTGTCGGGATAGCCTACGCCGGTCAAATAGTTGGTCAACGCATCGACCCATACGTACATGACGTGCCCATCGCTGCCCGGCACCTTCACCCCCCAGTCAAAGCTCGTGCGTGAGACCGAAAGGTCCGACAACCCACCCTCGACGAAGCGCGTTATCTCGTTGCGGCGCGCGTCCGGGCAAATGAAATCCGGATTTGCGGTATAATGATCGAGCAACGGTTGCTGGTACTTCGACAGCCGGAAGAACCATGTTTCCTCCGATGTCCATTCAACCGGAGTCCCCTGGGGCGAAAGTTTGCCCCCCTCTCCCTCAACTAGTTCCTTATCGTCGTAGAAAGCCTCGTCACGGACCGAATACCAGCCCTCATAGCGATCGAGATAGAGATCGCCGGCCGCCGCCATCGCTTGCCAGATCGCAACGCTAGCGGCGTGGTGATCACGCTCCACCGTTCGAATGAATCGATCATACGAGATGTTTAGTTTATCATCCATTTGTTTGAAATATGATGACATTTCATCAGCAAGCGCCCGAGTATCCGCGCCACGATCGCGTGCGGTCTGCGCCATTTTCAGCCCGTGCTCGTCGGTGCCCGTCTGAAAGCGGACATCGCGCCCGGCTTGGCGGTGGAAGCGTGCGATCGCGTCGGCCGCGATCGCTTCGTAAGCGTGACCGATATGCGGCTTTCCGTTGGGATAGCTGATCGCGGTGGTGATGTAATAAGGCTCGGCCATGCCTCGCCCCTAGAGCATCGCCGGCAGCAATTGAAGCCTGGCGACCGGGTGGAAGTTTGCTAAGTTGCCGCGGCGACGAACATCATGATCAGCGCGCGCGAATTCTCGCCGCGTGGCGCGGTATCTGGGTTTCCGAACGGTTTCAAAGAGCCGCGCGAGCATGGCATGGGACCGCGCTGTAGGACAGCGCCCGTTCCGCGGTGACCGAGGCGCCTTAGCGGTACGCGAGGCTGGCGACGATACCGGCCATTTCAAACACCGTCCCCTGCGCGTCCAGCGACAGGCCGCGCGCGCTCGCCGCGAGTGCGCGGGCGCGGTCATACCCGTCGAGTGCGACGCGCAGCGCGGGGCCGACCCGTCCGCGCGCCTCGGCGGCGATGAAAGCCGGCGCGCGATCGAGAAACGCATCATAGCGCGGCTGCGCGGCCTTGAGCGCGAGCTGCCGCGCCAATTTCCCGCGTTCTACGTTGCGAATGTCGCCACTCTGCGCGATCCGGGCGAGCGCCGCGTCGAGCGCCCCAAGGTCCAGCCCCGCGAAACCGAGCGCCCGCCCCGGTGAACCCTGCCCGGCGCGGACCAGCGCCGCGACCTCACCGGTATCGGCGAGTGGCAGGCGCTCGCCGACAATCCGCGTCATGACGTCATCGCCCAGCCCCTCGAAGCGCAGCATTCGGCAGCGCGACCGGATCGTCGGCAACAAGCGGCCCGGCGCGTGACTGACGAGCAGGAAGGTCGTCCCCGCAGGCGGTTCCTCTAGGTTCTTGAGCAGAGCATTGGCCCCGCCGCGCTCCAGATCGTCGATCGCGTCGATCAACACGACGCGCCTCGACGACATCGACGGCGTGGTCACGAACAGCGGCTGCAAGCTGCGGACCTGCGCAAT
>JBDSKT010000341.1:0-4145 GCA_039916765.1 Sphingomonas sp. | reverse complement strand
GAGGCGTGGCTTGTTCCAAACGGCCCAGCGGCAACCGCGGAACTGTCCGCCGCTTTCTTCCGTCTCACCGATTACCCGCCCGAGGACCGCGAACACGTTCCGGCGGAAGACATCGACGTGCAAGGCGGCCGCACGCTCCACGTGCCCAAGAGCCTGAAGGGTGTCGCGGTATTCAGTTTCAGGCGGCTCTGCGCCGAAGCGCGCGGCGCGGCGGATTATCTGGCGGTTGCGCGGCGCTATCACACCGTCATCATTGTCGGCATTCCCCGGCTCGGTCCCGACAATCGCGACGAGGCGGCGCGCTTCGTCCAACTGATCGACGCGCTGTACGAGCACAAGGTCAAGCTCCTCGCCGCCGCCGATGCCGAGCCCGCCGCCTTGTACGAGAAAGGCAAGGGCCGCTTCGAGTTCGAGCGCACCGTCAGCCGGATCGAGGAAATGCGCTCGGCGGATTATCTCGACCGGGGACACGGCGCGGGCTAGGCTGATCGCGTCACACCGAGGGGGAAATCGCCATGCTCGTCGTCACCACCGAAAACGTCCCGGGCCACACTGTCAGGGCCGTGCTCGGCCAGGTGTTCGGCGTCGTCGTGCGCAGCCGGGGGCTGGGCGGGAACATCACAGCTAGCCTGCGCTCGCTGGTCGGCGGCGAAATTCCCGAATATTCGCGCCTGGTCGAGGACGCGCGACGCCACGCAATCGACCGGCTCGTCGCCAACGCCGCGCTGATGGGCGCCAATGCGGTCGTGATGATGCGGTTCGATTCGGGCGAACTCGCGCAGTCGATGAACGAGGTCGTCGCCTACGGCACCGGCGTCATCCTCGATCCCGCGCCGGAATGATGCGCCTCGCTCCGCATCGATCCGCTTGCGGGCCGTTCGGTCCGGCCGGACCGTTGCAGGCTACCGGATGCGGATCGGGCGTCCGATGACCCAGGCCGAACGCGGCGCGAGCAAGGTTCCGGCGGTGACGCTGGGTTTCTGGATCGTCAAGATCCTCGCCACGACGCTCGGCGAGACTGGCGGGGACACCGTCTCGATGACGATGAACCTGGGCTATCTCGTCGGCTCGGCGATCTTCCTCGGCCTCCTGCTCCTGTTCGTCGCGTGGCAGATCGCGGCCAAGCGGTTCCACCCGTTTCTCTATTGGGCGACGATCATCGCCTCGACCACGGCGGGCACGACGATGGCCGATTTCGCCGACCGGTCGCTCGGCATCGGCTATGCCGGCGGTTCGGCGCTGTTGCTCGCTTGCGTCCTCGGCCTGCTCGCGGCTTGGCGGGTGACGCTGGGGTCGGTCGATGTCGATACCGTCCGCGTGCCTCGGGCAGAGGCGTTCTACTGGGCGACGATCACCTTTTCGCAAACGCTCGGCACCGCGCTCGGCGACTGGGCGGCGGATGATGGCGGGCTTGGCTATCTCGGCGGCGCGCTGGTGTTCGGTAGTGCGCTCGCCGTGCTGGCGCTGCTCTATTATCGCACCGCCGTCAGCCGGGTGATCCTGTTCTGGGCGGCGTTCATCCTTACCCGCCCGCTCGGCGCGACCGTGGGCGATTTCCTCGACAAACCGCTCGATCATGGCGGGCTGAATTTCAGCCGTCCGCTCGCTTCGGTCGTGCTCGCGGCGGCGATTCTGGCGCTCATCCTACTCTTGCCGCAGCGTGCGGGCGACCATCCCGGCAAGGGCGCCGCGTGATGCTGCGCACCTTCGTCCTCGTCGTGGCGGCGATCGGCTTCACCGCCGCGCTGGTCGGCGCGGTCGTCGATCCCGTAGTATGGCCCACCGCACTCGCCGCCGCGGTCATCCTTGGCGGCATCGTCTTCGAGCGCGCTCGCTACGGCGCGGCGCGGCTCCGTCCCCATGGCGACGATTGGCGGGAAACACCCGAGCGCTTCATCGACCACGCCAGCGGCAAGGCGATGACGGTGTGGTACAATCCGGCGACCGGCGAACGACGCTACGTTGCCGCGGAAGATTGATCGCGGGCGACCGGTTGGCGCGGGATAACGGCTTGCCCCGCTCTGCGGCGCTGATACGCTGGCGCCAAGGCCAACAGGGGATTCTCATCATGAAATCGTTGCTTCTCGCCGGCGCCGCCATGCTTGTCGCCACGTCGCCGGCCTTTGCCGGTCCGATTTCGCCCGAGCTGCACAAGGCGACGCATGACATGTTCGAGCATGTCATCAACACGCCTACGGTGCTCGGCCGCGGCCGGGTGCCGGACATGGCGAACTACGTCGCCGAGCAATTCCGCGCCGGGGGTTTTCCGGCCGAAGACGTGCACGTCATGCCGTATGATACGACCAATCCGGACGGCACGCAGAAGGACCACACCGCCGCGCTGATCGTGCGCTGGCGCGCCGCCACGCCGTCCAAGGCGCGGCCGGTCCTTCTGATGGGGCATATGGACGTGGTCGAGGCGAAGCGTGAGGATTCGACCACCGACCCGTTCGTGCTGACCGAAAAGGACGGCTATTATTACGGGCGAGGCTCGATCGACATGAAGGCCGGAATCGTCGGCATCACCCAGGCGCTGATCGATCTGCGCAAATCGGGCTTCAAGCCGAAGCGCGATGTCGTGGTGCTGTTCACCGGGGACGAGGAAACCAACGGTCTCGGCGCGGAAAACGGCGCTGGAAAATGGAAGGAGATGCTCGGCAACCCCGAATTCGGGCTCAACGTCGATGGTGGCGGTGGCGGCTTCACCGAGGACGGCAAGCCGATCGGCTTTACCGAGCAGACCGCCGAGAAGACCTTCGCCGGCTACACCTTCACCGTGCGCAACCGCGGCGGCCATTCGTCCAAGCCGCGCAAGGACAATGCGATCTACCAATTGGCGCACGCACTGGAACGCCTCGAGGCATACCGGTTCCAGCCGATGCTGAGCGAGACGACGCGGGCCTATTTCGAGGCGCGGCAGAAGGTCGAGACCGGTCCGCTCGGCGACGCGATGCGCCGCTGGCTAAAGAACCCGAACGACGGCGCCGCCGCCGACGCGATCGAGGCGGACGAGAAGGAGGTCGGGCTGACCCGCACGCGCTGCGTGCCGACGCGGCTGTTCGGCGGCCATGCCGACAATGCGCTGCCCCAGCTCGCCACCGCGATGGTCAATTGCCGCATCTTCCCCGGGGTCGATCCCAATGCGATCCAGCAGGAGCTGACCAGGATCGCCGCCGATCCCGGCGTGGTCGTCACGCGCAACGACGATTATGTCGCATCGACCTCGTCGCCGCTCCGTCCCGACGTCACCGCCGCCTACACCAAGGCGGTGCAGACGCTTCACCCCGGCATGGCGGTGTTCCCGGAGATGTCGACCGGCGCGTCTGACGCCCGGCCGTTCCGCGTCGCCGGCATCCCGGTCTACGGCACCGGCGGCGAATGGGTGCGCGTGCCGACCGATCTGCGCGCGCATGGCAGGGACGAACGACTGCCGATCGCGGCGCTAGACGACAATGTCGCGCACTGGGAGATCATGGTGAAGGAACTGACCAACAAGTGATTATCGCTACTGCGAACAAGTCGCAAAGATAAAGACGAGGCGGAGGGAATAGCCGGTTGTCGTTCGCGCGCGAGGCGCGTATGGCCGCGGGCAATTCCCTATCGCTCGCAGAAAGGTCGGCCATGGCCCGCAAGAAGATCGCGCTGATCGGCGCCGGTAACATCGGCGGCACGCTCGCCCATCTCGCCGCGATGAAGGCGCTCGGCGACATCGTGCTGTTCGACGTGGTCGAGGGTGTGCCGCAGGGCAAGGCGCTCGACCTCAGCCAGTGCGGCCCGATCGACGGCTTCGACGTCAACATCAAGGGCTCGAACGATTACGCCGACATTGCGGGCGCGGACGTGATCATCGTCACCGCCGGTGTCGCGCGCAAGCCCGGCATGAGCCGCGACGATCTGCTCGGCATCAACTTGAAGGTGATGAAGGCGGTCGGTGAGGGGATCAAGAACAACGCCTCGAACGCGTTCGTCATCTGCATCACCAACCCGCTCGACGCGATGGTCTGGGCGCTGCGCGAATTCTCCGGCCTGCCGCACAACATGGTCGTCGGCATGGCCGGCGTGCTCGACAGCGCGCGCTTCAGCCACTTCATCGCCGACGAGTTCAAGGTCTCGGCCAAGGACGTGACGACCTTCGTCCTCGGCGG
>JBDSKT010000340.1:0-6074 GCA_039916765.1 Sphingomonas sp. | reverse complement strand
AGCCCGATCGAGGCGATGTGGCCGCTCTCCGCCTGGCGGGCATCAGGGTTGAGAGCGACCTGCGCAACGAAAAGATCAACTACAAGGTGCGCGAGCATTCTCTGGCCAAGGTCCCCAATCTGCTCGTCGTCGGCAAACGCGAGGCGGAAGAGGGGACGGTCGCGCTGCGTCAGCTCGGGTCCGAACGGCAGCAGTTCCTGTCGCTCGACGATGTCGTCGCCCAGCTGGTGAGCGATGCATCGCCGCCCGATCTGCGGGCGTAACCGGCGGCTCTTTCGCGCTCGACGGAAAATCTCTATATCCCCACCCCAACCACAACAGGAGCTCCACCTATCCGTCCTCCCATGAACCGCCAGGCGCCGCCGATGAACGGGCCTCGCTTCAACGAATTCATCCAGAGCCAGAAGGTCCGCGTGATCGATCACGAGGGCGAAAACCTCGGTGTCATGTACACCAAGGAAGCGATGGAGCAGGCGCGCGAGCTTGGGCTCGACCTGGTAGAAGTGTCGCCCAATGCCGATCCGCCGGTCGCCAAGTTCCTCGATGTCGGCAAGTTCAAGTACGAGGCGCAGAAGAAGGCCAACCTCGCACGCAAGTCGCAAAAGACGCAGGAGATCAAAGAGATCAAGATGCGTCCCAACATCGACGATCACGACTATGACACCAAGATGAAGAAGGTGCACGAGTTCATCGACGAGGGCGACAAGGTGAAGATCACGCTGCGCTTTCGCGGGCGCGAATTGGCGCACGGCCAGCTTGGCATGATCCTGCTCCAGCGGGTGCAGGCGGACGTGGCGGAAGTCGCCAAGATCGAGGCTTATCCGCGCATGGAGGGTCGCCAGATGCTGATGGTGCTGGCGCCCAAATGACGGCGCGCCGGCGGTCCTAGCCCGCCGGCGGCTCCCACAGTTCAACGGCGTTGCCCTCGGGATCGTGGATTCTCGCGAAGCGACCGATTTTCGGGTCGTTCCATTCGGGCTTGGTGATGACGTCGATCCCCGCCTTCTTCAGGCTGGTGATCAGGCCGTCGATGTCGGACACGCGCAAGTTGAGCATCGACTGCTTGTCCGCCGCCCAATAATCGGTGTCGGCCTTGAACGGTTGAAACACCGCCGGACCCCCCTGGGCGACCCACGAATATTTCTCCGGCGTCATGTCCGGCGTGGCGACGCAGCCCGCGCCGACATTGAGGTGGTCGCGGTACCACGCCGACAACGCATGCGGGTCTTTCGCGCGGAAGAAGAGACCCCCAATTCCCAATACCGGCATCGTTCGTCTCCGCTGTTTGGATAGCCTCAGGCAGCTTCCCGGCTCGGCACGCCCGCCGCCGCGTCGAGCAACCGCTTCTCGATCGTCTTCAACCGCCCGGCATTGGTGATCTTATCCCCGGTCAGGTCGGTCAGGTAGAAGGTATCGACCGCGCGCTCGCCATAGGTCGCGACATGCGCGGAATGGATCGTCACCTTCGACTGGAACAGCCCGTGCGCCAGACTGGACAGCAGCGCGGGGCGGTCGCGCGCGTTGACTTCGATGACGGTGAAGCGGTTCGACGCGCGGTTGTCGATCAGCACGACGGGCTCGATCGCGAACGCCTCGGCACGCGGGCGGGGCAGGGGCTTGGCTTTTAGGCGGTCGGCGAGTTTGCCGCGATTGACGAGTGCATCCTCGATCGCATGTTTCAGCCGGGCGAGCTGGGGGGCTTCGTCGAACGGGCGGCCGAGCGGATCCTGGACGAGGAAATTGTCCAGCGCCATTCCGTCGCGCGTGGTGTGGATATGCGCGTCGATGATGTTGCCGCCCGCCACGTTGATCGCGCCGGCGATGCGGTAGAACAGCCCCGCATGGTCGGCGGCGTAAATCGTGACCAGGGTCGCCCCGCGCTCGGGATATACCTGGGCGGCGATCGACAGCGGGGCATCGCCCGCATCCATCATCTGCCGCGCATTGGCGGCAAGAATATCGTCCGGCTCGGCGATCCAATATGGTTCGGGCAGACGCGCGACCAGCGCGGCGAAACGGTCCGCGTCCCAGCTGAGTGCGGCCTCGAGCGTTTCCTGCTTCATCGCGATCCGGTCGGCGCGGCCCTTCTGCTTGTGGCCGAGACGCAGCACCTCCTCGGCGGATTCGTAAAGGTCGCTCAGCAACTGGCGTTTCCAGCCGTTCCACACGCCGGGGCCGACCGCGCGGATATCGACCACCGTCAGGACCAGCAGCATCCGTAACCGCTCGGGGCTTTGCACCGCTTCGGCGAAATCGAGGATGGTCTTGACGTCGGAGAGGTCGCGCTTGAACGCGGTCGCCGACATCAACAGATGCGCGCGCACCAGCCAGGCGACCGTCTCGGTTTCCGCCGGGCTTAGCCCGAGGCGCGGGCATAGCCGCTTGGCGACTTCCGCACCGAGCACCGAATGGTCACCGCCGCGCCCTTTGGCGATGTCGTGCAGCAGCACCGCTACGTAGAGCGCCCGCCGCGACACGATCTGCTTCATGATCGCCGCCGACAGCGGGTGGTCGGCGTCGAGATCGCCCTTCTCGATCCGGCTGAGCAACCCAATCGCGCGGATCGTGTGCTCGTCCACGGTGTAGTGGTGGTACATATCGAACTGCATCTGCGCCACCACGCGGCCGAAATCGGGCACGAAACGGCCGAACACGCCGGTTTCGTTCATCCACCGCAACACCGTGTCGGGATGGCGGGGGCTCGCCAATATATCGAGGAACAGCGCGTTGGCCTCGCCGTCGCGACGGATGTCATCGACCAGCTTTGCGTCGCGCCCGGCGGCGCGCAGCGCGAGCGGGTGAATCTCGATGCCGTTCTGGTCGGCAAGCGCGAACATCTCGATCAGGCGCACCGGCTTTTTTTGCAGGAAGTCGTCGGCGGGCAGCGCGAGCCGCCCGCGATCGAGGACGAATCCGTGGAGCCGGCGAGGCGCGCGGCGGAAGGTCGGCAGTCCGAACCGGCGCCCGCGCGCGGCGAACTTCTCGTCGAGATGCGCCAGGAACAGCCCAGTCAGGTTGCCGACCGCCTTTGCCTGGATGAAGTAATATTGCATGAAGCGCTCGACCGCCGATTTGCCCGGCCGGTCGGCGAAGCGCATCCGTTCGGCAATCTCGCGCTGAAGGTCGAAGGTCAGCCGGTCCTCGCTTCGCCCGGCGATCGCGTGGAGGTGGCAGCGCACCGCCCAGAGGAAATTCTCGGCGCGGTGGAAGCGGCGATATTCCGCCGGCGTGAGCAGCCCGACTTCCACCAGCGCCGCCGGTTCGGTGACGTTGTACGCGTCCTTGCCGATCCAGAAGAGGGTGTGGAGATCGCGCAGGCCGCCCTTGCCCTCCTTGACGTTGGGTTCGACGACGTAGCGGCTGTCGCCCATCTTCTGGTGCCGCGCCTCGCGCTCGGCGAGCTTGTCGGCGATGAAGGCGCGCGCCGTGCCAGCCTGCACATCCTTGCGAAAGCGCGCCGTGGCTTCGTCGTAAAGACCCTGGTCGCCCCACACGTACCGCCCCTCGAGCAACGCGGTGCGGATGGTGATGTCGCCCTTCGCCTGCCGTACCATCTCGTCGAGCGAGCGCCAGGAATGACCGACTTTCAGGCCCAGGTCCCACAGCACATAGAGCATCGATTCGATGACTTGCTCGGTCCACGGCGTCTGCTTCCAGGGCGTGAGAAACGCGAGATCGACGTCGGAGAACGGCCCCATCTCCCCGCGCCCATAGCCGCCGACCGCGACCAATGTCAGCCGCTCGGCGGCGGTGGGGTTGCTCAGCCGGTGGAGGCGCTGGGTCGCGACGTCGAACAGCAGGCGCAGGATCTGGTCGATCAGAAAAGCCTGGCCGTGCGCCGCCTCGAGCCCGCGAGACGGATGCTCGACCAGCCGTCGCGCTATCTCGGCGCGCCCGCCGGCGAGCGCGGCCTTGAGCACGGCGGTCGCGGCGCGGCGCGATGCCGCGGCATCGGCATGGTCGAGCGCCGCCAGCGCGTCGGCCACCGCGCGGCGATCGATGATCGCGCGGCGTTGCGGCAGGTGATCGAAGCGCGACGGCATCGTTGGGTTCGATACCGCGCTTCGCGTGCATGTGCTATGGTCGTCGGCAGCGCGGTCGGTGCGCATGGGGGAGGATGGCATGCGGCGGATGCTTATCGGACTGTTCGGCGTGATGATTTTGGCGAGCCCAGGCGCAGCCTCGGCGCGCGACTCGTCCATCGCCGCCACGATCCAGCGCTTCGACGACGCGTTCAACAAGGGCGACATGGCCGGTGCCGCGGCGACGATGACCGACGATGTGACGATCATCGACGAGTTCGCCCCGTTCAACTGGCAAGGCAGGGGTGCCTTCGCCAACTGGAGCGCCGGTTACGACAAGGATGCCAAGGCCAAGGGCATCACCGACCCGGTGGTGAGGATCGCCCCATCGACCCGCGAGATAGTCTCGCTGACCAGCGCCTATGTCGTGACGCCGGCGGTCTATACCTTCAAGCAGAAGGGGATCGCCATGTCAGAGACCGCGCAGATGACCTTCTCGCTCGAAAAGGGCGCCGGGGGATGGAAGATCACCGGTTGGACCTGGACAGGGCCCGACCCCGCGCCGGCGCGGTAACAGCCGGCAGGATGAACGGCGCGCTCAAGCGGCGTTCAGTGTGGCGGTGCAACGAACGCGCGGGTGGCACGTTTGCGTGCCACAGAGATCCGAGGAGGGATTGAAATGAAACGTTTGACCACATTGACCACGCTGGTCGCCACCGCTTGCGTGGCGCTCGGTACACCGGCACTTGCGCAGAGCCGCGCCGACGACGCGCGTTTTCAGCAGGCGCAGGACCGCTTCTCGCGCGAACTGTCGATGTACCAGCAGGAATTCGACCGGTATCAGCAATCCCGGCGCAACGGCTATCGCGACAGCTATGCGCCGCCTCCGCCGCCGCGCGGTGGCGGTTATTACGCCGACGACCGTGACGAGGGGAATTATGACCCGTCGCGTTACTACCGCTCCGGCTCGAGCTATCAAGAACGCGTGCTTGGCTCCGACGACCGGGTCTATGCCGGCACCGACGGCCGCTATTATTGCAAGCGCAACGACGGCACGACCGGGCTGATCATCGGCGCGGGCGCCGGCGGCGTGCTCGGCAACGTGATCGATGGCGGGCACTCGCGCGTCGTCGGCACGCTGCTCGGCGCGGCGGTCGGCGCGGTGGCCGGCAAGGCGATCGACCAGAACAGCAGCCAGGTCCGCTGCCGCTGAGGCGTGTCGCTCGGCGTGACGAAGATGGGCGGCCGAGGATGTGTTCCTCGGCCGCCTTTTCTTGGCGTGCTATCGGTGTGGCGATCCGGATCTGATCGAACGGCGCATCGCATACCTCTCTCCGTCGGGAATAATACCCTGCAGCCCCGTTCCTAGGACGCTGCCGGAGGGTTCACCTGGTCCAGAACCCAGCGCTCCACGGTGGCCGTGTCGGCGATGTCGCCCTTATAAAGACGATCAGGTCGGAACGGCCCGACATCCGCTGGCGATCCGGGGGCGACCGATTGCAAGGTTGAAAACAGCGAGTAACCGGACGGCAGATATTGTTCGCGCACCTGCGTAAAATGAGTCGCGGCGTCCGTGGTCTGCCCGACATGCAAGGCGCCCAATCGACGGAAGTCGTCGGCCAGCACGAGGCAGGCGCTGAAACAAAGATTGTCGGTCAGCAGCACGACCCGTGGACCTGCCGCGTTTGGGGACCGGCGGCTGATGGGTGAAACAGCGGATGCGGGCTTCGTCGCCTTACACGTTGGCGGCCGACCAAAGGCTCGGCCATGCGATATCGCGTCGTGGCCGGCCGCGATCTGCGCCTGAAGTTCCACTTTGTATTCGGGGCTGAAGGTAGCGCCGAGCACCTTCATGAGATATTCCATGTCGGCGACATTCCCCGGAGTCGCGCGCAGATCATCGCCGCAATCGTCGTCATCCCCCTCAATGGCGCGGGCCTTGTCCGCCCCCCAGAGCACGCTCGCGATCCTTGTTCCAACGTCAGACGATCCGCCACCGTCACCGCGGACATCTATGACGACGAACGGCGCGGCTCGGAGCTCGGCCTGCCG
>JBDSKT010000339.1:0-11119 GCA_039916765.1 Sphingomonas sp. | reverse complement strand
GGCTTCATCCTGTTTGGCTTCCTCGTGGGCCCGGCGGGACTCGGTGCGCTCGTGCCCGATCACCCTTGGCTCTATTACGTCACGATCTCCGACGCGCACGCGATCGAGCCGTTTGCCGAGTTCGGTATCATCCTTCTGCTTTTCTCGATCGGGCTGGAACTTTCGCTCAAGCGGATCTGGTCGCTCAGGGCGCTGGTATTCGGCACCGGCGCCGCGCAGTTGATCGGCGCGGCCCTGATCATCGGCATCGCGCTGCACCTGCTCGGCCAGGGGTGGTCGGGCGCGATCGGGTTGGGATTGGCGTTGTCGCTCTCATCGACCGCGCTCGTGCTCCCCATCGCCGGGACGACGAGCGCCGTCGGCCGGTCGGCCTTCGCGATGCTATTGTTCGAGGATCTCGCGCTCGTCCCGATTATCTTCGCGCTCGCCGCGCTCGGGCCCGGCGAGTCCGGCGGATGGGGCCCGATGAGCGGCGTGCTGCTACGCGGCGGCCTGACCGTCGCGGTGATGTTCGTTGGTGGCCGGTTCGTCTTGCCGCGGTTGTTCGCGCAGGCGGCCCGCACGAAGAGCCCGGAATTGTTCCTCGCCGCCTCGCTGCTGATCGTGATCGTCGCCAGTCTAGCCACCGCGGCGGCTGGCCTGTCGCCGATCATGGGCGCATTGCTTGCCGGATTGTTGATCGCCGAAACCGACTATCATCACGAGGTCGATGTGATGACGGCCCCCTTCAAGGGCTTGGCGCTAGGTGTGTTCCTGATCACCGTCGGGATGAGCCTCGACCCAAGGATGATTCTTGCGAACTGGCCGTCCCTGCTGCTCGCGATCGTCGGCGTCGTGGTGGTCAAGGCATTGGTGACGTTCGCCCTGATCAGGCTCGCTGGCGCGCGCACCGCAGTTGCCGCCGAAACCGGCCTGCTGATGGGAAGCCCGTCGGAGACGACCCTGATCGTTCTCGGCACCGCGGCGCAAATCCGTCTGATCGCGCCCGATATCGCGAGCTTTTGGCAGACGGTTACCGCAATCGGCCTGACGATTACCCCGCTGCTTGCTCAGATCGGCCGCACCGCATCGCGGCGGATCGAACGAGGAAACACGATCGCCCCGGATATCGCGCCCGAGGGGCCGGGCACGGTGGTGATCGGGTTTGGTCGGGTCGGGCGGATGGTGGCCGACATGCTCGCCGCGCACGGTCAGCGCTATATCGCGGTGGAGGCCGATATCGATGCCGTCAAAGCAGGCTGTGCGGACGGCTATCCCGTGCTCTTCGGCGACGTATCGCGCCCTGAACTGATCGATCGCCTGCGGCTTGGCCATGCCGATGCGCTGGTGCTGACGATGGACGATCCGGTTCTCGGCGTGCGGCTGACGCGGCGTGTGCGCGATTGGGTGCCGGGCCTGACGATCGTCGCGCGCGCCCGCGATGTCGCGCACGCGGCACAACTCTACCGCGCCGGCGCTACCGATGCCGTGCCGGAGACGCTCGAAAGTTCGTTGCAACTGTCCGAGGCGGTCCTTGTCGACCTCGGAATCGCGATGGGGCCGGTGATCGCGTCGATCCACGAGAAGCGCGACGAGTTGCGCCAGGCCATCAAGGAGGAGGCTGGGATGGAACGCGAGCCGAAACTACGACGCACGCCGCGGTCGGCCTAACCCTCCAGCGCAGTCCTTACCGCCGCGACCGCCTCGGCTGCCTTGGCGCCATCGGGGCCACCGCCCTGCGCCATGTCGGGCCGGCCCCCGCCGCCCTTCCCGCCGAGCGCCGCCACGCCAACGCGGAGCAGATCGACGGCGTTGTACCTGTCGGTGAGATCATCGGTGACGCCAACCGCGACCGAGGCACGTCCCTCGTTGATGGCTATCAGCATCACGACACCCGAGGCGATACGCCCCTTCGCGTCATCGACGGCGCCGCGTAACCCTTTGGGGTCCAGATCTTCGACGATCTGAGCAAAAAAGCTCGTATCGCCGACCCGCTCCGGCCCGGGCGCGGAAGCGCCGCCACCGCCGGCGAGCGCAAGCGCCTTGCGGGTCTCAGCCAGGTCGCGTTCGAGCCGCCTCCGATCCTCGACCAGCGCGGCAACCCGTGCCGGCACCTCATCGGGCGATGATTTCAGCGTCGCCGCCGCCTCGCGCAATTTCTCGTCGCGCGACGACAGCCAGGCGCGCGCCGCCTCGCCGGTCAACGCCTCGATACGCCGCACGCCCGACGACACCGCGCCCTCGCTCACCACCTTGAACAATCCGATATCGCCGGTCGCGCGGACGTGCGTGCCGCCACACAGCTCGAGGGAATAGACATCACCACCATTGCGGCCCATCGAAACGACCCGGACCTCGTCACCATATTTTTCGCCGAACAGCGCCATGGCTCCCTCGGCGATCGCCTCGTCGGGCGTCATCAATCTGGTCGCCACCGCATCGTTTTGACGGATATACTCGTTCACGTCGGCCTCGACGGCCGCCAGCGCGGCATGATCCACAGCTGTCGGCTGCGAGAAATCGAAGCGCAGTCGCTCGGGCGCGACAAGGCTGCCCTTCTGCACGACATGCGCGCCGAGCCGTTCACGCAAGGCCGCGTGAAGCAAGTGCGTCGCCGAATGGTTGGCGCGGATCGCACCGCGTCGCGCGGTATCGACCGCCAGATGCACCGCGTCGCCGACCGCGATCTGTCCCGCAGTAATGGTCGCGCAATGCCCCCAAACGCGACCCAGATGCTTGCGCGTATCCTCGACGTTCGACTGCAACCCTTTGTCACTGGACAGTTTTCCGGCATCGCCGACCTGCCCCCCGCTCTCGGCGTAGAATGGCGTCTGATTGACGATCACTTCAACGGTGTCGCCCGCGGTGGCGTGCTCGACGCGCTGGCCGTCCTTGACGAGCGCAATCACCTCCCCCTCGCCTTCCTGCGTAGCGTAGCCGGTGAATTCGGTCGCGCCATGCTCTTCGGCAATGTCGAACCACAGCTCCTCAGACGCCGTCTGACCCGAACCCTTCCACGCAGCTCGCGCCGCGCGCTTCTGCTCGGCCATCGCCATATCGAAACCGGCGCGGTCTATACCAAGGCCCTGCGCGCGCAACGCGTCTTCGGTCAAATCGTATGGGAAGCCAAAGGTATCGTACAGCTTGAAGGCGGTGCCGCCGGACAGCGTATCGCCCGGCTTGAGGCCGGCCGTCGCTTCATCCAGCAGCTTTAATCCCTTGTCCAGCGTATTGCGAAAGCGCGTTTCTTCCTGTTGCAATGTTGCTTCGATCAGCGGCTGCGCGCGCACCAGCTCGGGATAGGCCACACCCATCTCTGCCACCAGCGCCGGGACCAAACGATGCATCAAGGGATCCTTGGCGCCGAGGATGTGCGCGTGGCGCATGGCGCGACGCATGATACGACGCAGGACGTATCCCCTGCCCTCGTTCGCCGGCAGGACGCCGTCGGCGACGAGGAAACCCGAGCACCGCAGATGATCGGCGATCACCCGGTGACTCGCCTCATTGGCGCCGTCGGTTACGGTATGGGTCAGCGCGCCCGAAGCGGCGATCAGCGCCTTGAAAGTATCGGTATCGTAATTGTCGTGCACCCCCTGCAAGACGGCGGCGATCCGCTCCAGTCCCATACCGGTGTCGATCGATTTCCGCGGCAATTCGCCAACGATCTCGTTGGCCTGTTGCTCGTACTGCATGAAAACGAGGTTCCAGATTTCGACGAACCGGTCGCCATCCTCGTCGGGCGATCCGGGCGGGCCGCCTGGAATATGGTCGCCGTGATCGTAGAATATTTCCGAACACGGCCCGCACGGCCCATTATCGCCCATCGCCCAGAAATTGTCCTTGGTAGGGATGCGGATGATGCGCCGTTCCGGTAGCCCGGCAATCTTGCGCCACAGGTCGACCGCCTCGTCGTCGGTATGATAGACGGTGGCGGTCAACCGGTTGGGATCGATCCCGAAATCGCGCGTCAACAAGTTCCACGCAAGCGTGATCGCTCGTTCCTTGAAATAATCACCGAAGGAAAAATTGCCGAGCATTTCGAAGAAAGTATGATGCCGCGCCGTGTAACCGACATTGTCGAGATCGTTATGCTTCCCCCCCGCACGAACGCATTTCTGGCTCGACGTCGCGGTGACATATGGGCGCGTTTCCAAACCGGTGAACACGTTCTTGAACGGCACCATACCGGCATTGACGAACATCAGCGTCGGATCGTTTTGTGGCACGAGCGGTGCCGAGGCGATGGGCGTGTGGCCCTGCCCCGCAAAATAGTCGAGGAAGCCGCGGCGGATGTCATTGGTCGAAGTCATGACTGGGGCTTAGGGGAGCGCGCCGGGCGGCTCAAGCCGTGTACGTGTGTCAAAAGCCCCTAGCGATCGCTCGGCACCACGACCGCCAGCGCTCGCGGGAGGATCTCGAATTCAAGCGGCATGTCGAGCTCGGCCACCTCGCCATCGATGCCGATCTGGCGATCGCTCCCGCCGTCATCAACGCTGAACCTGGACGTTTCGACAACCTCATCGAAATCGCGGGCGGAATCCGCCTGCCCGAGCAGAACGCGCAGTGCGAAGCCGACCAGACCCATGCGCGATCGCTTGCTGACCGCGAAAACGGACATCACGCCCTCCGTCAACGACGCGCGCGCTCCCACTTTCCCGAGTTCGAGCGAATAGCGATTATTGCCGACAAAGAGCATCGGCGTCGCGACTTCCCTCGCTCCGTCGGGCAGGTCCAGCCGCAACCGGAGCGTCGGCAATTTGCGTAACGCTTCACGCGCGGCGGGAACCGCGGCCAACCATTTTGGGAGGCCGCGCTCCTGCTTTGCTTCACGCTCGCGGACCATCAACGGATAGAGGCCGATAGAGGCGTTGTTCAAGAATACGCGTCCATTGACGCGGCCAAGATCGACGCGCCGCGACCGGCCCGCGACGATCACCGCAGCCGCCTCCTTAAGGCTGGCCGGAATGCCGAGCTCCTTCGCGAAATGATTGAGCGTGCCGAGCGGCAGGATTCCCAGCGTCGCCCGGTCCTCACCGCCGCTATGATCGAGGATCGCCTGCGCCGCGCAGCCCAGCGTGCCGTCACCACCGCCAACCACGACGAGCGGTACGCCGGCTCGTGCCGCGATCGCTTGTTGAAGGCAATCGCCCTCAAGCAGTTGGAGATCGATCGTCGCTCCGACGTCGGCAAAAGCGGCGATCAGTTCTTCGCGCAGCGCGTCGCCCTTCGCCTTGGCGGCACCGCCGCCGGCGTTGACGAAAACGGGAATCGGGTCGCTCATCCGAACGGCGCGTCGAGCGAGACCGGGGGCAGCGAGAAAAAGCGCGGGCCGGCGTTGGTCATGTGAAAGCAATCCTCGATCCGCACGCCAAATTTGCCGGGCAGATATAGGCCGGGTTCGTCGGAGAAACACATGCCCGCGGCCAGCGGAGTTGTTTCGCCGTGGACAAGGTTGACCGGCTCATGCCCATCGAGACCGATGCCGTGGCCAGTGCGATGCGACAGACCGGGCAATTTGTAACCTGGACCATAGCCAAGCGATTGGTAATAGGCGCGCACCGCATCGTCGACACTGCCAGCGGGAGCCCCGATCTTCGCGGCAGCAAATGCGATCTGCTGACCGCGCGCGACCTGATCCCACACCGTACGCTGTTCCTTGCTGGCCGTGCCGTGGACGAACGTGCGCGAGACGTCGGATTGATAGCCATGAACGGTGCAGCCGCAATCCATCAGCACGATTTGACCATCGGTGACGCGTTGCGGCTGATGGCTCCCGTGCGGCAACGCCGCGGCGGCGCCGATCAGCACCAGCGCGAATTCGGGGCTGCCGCCTAGCTTCTCGGTCGCAGCGTTCATCAGCGCGCCGATGTCCGCCGGTGTCATGCCACACTCAACTCGCGGGTAGGTCCAGCGATAGGCGGCGATCGTTATGTCGGTCGCTGCCTGCATCAGCGCGATTTCGGGCGCGGTCTTGATCATGCGCACGCCGCGGATCACCGGATTCGCCGACACGATCCGGGTGCCGGGCAGGAGATGTGCGAGCCCGTCCACCGCGAAATAACGCACCGTCTCCTCAATTCCGACCGGCCGCCCGGCGAGCTTTCGGTCGCGAAGGAACCCGGCGATCAGCTTGATCGGATCTTCGTCTTCCTGCCACACACGCACGTCCGCCGATACGCCGAGCGTCTGATGGACCGAAGGTTCCTCGAAGAACGGCGTAACGATGCAGGGGTCGCCCTCGACCGGGATGATCGCAGCCGTCAGCCGTTCGCTGCGATGCCAATCGACCCCGGTGAAATAAATCATCGAAGATCCGGGCTCGATCACCACCGCGCCGATCCCCCGAGCCTTCATCAGCGCCTGCGCGCGAGCGATGCGCGACCGGCGTTCTCCTTCGCCGATCGGCGTGACGTTTCGGGTCATGTCACTTAGCGACGACAGATCGGGCTCGGCAGCGCGCACAACGCCTGCCAGCGCCAGGAGCGGCGACGCGGCAGCCGCGCTCAAAACGGCGCGCCGGGCCAGCGGCTTCAACAACGCGCTCATCATTGGCTCCCGCAACGCACGTCAGCACATTAAGGCGCTTGACCGCACCGCCGCAATCCCCTTCGCTAGCCGTGGCATTTTTACCGGGAAATAATCGAAATGGCCAAGCGGCTGACGCTTTACATCGTGATCGGACTCGTCCTCGGCCTTGTGGTGGGATGGGGCCTGCATAGCCTGCTCGACGACGGCTCGCCGAGCAGCGCCGCACTTTTAGCCAAGATCGCCAGTTACATGCAGATCGTCACGACGGTGTTCCTGCGGCTGATCAAGATGATCATCGCGCCGCTCGTCTTTTCGACGTTGGTCGTGGGCATCGCGCACATGGGCGACACCGGCGCGCTTGGCCGAGTGGGCATCAAGTCGCTTGGCTGGTTTCTGGGCGCCAGCCTGGTATCGCTCGCGATCGGGTTGATCTTGGTCAACCTGCTCCAACCCGGTGTCGGTCTGGCGCTCGCCATTCCGCCCGCCAGCGCCGCCAACGGTCTCGAGACGTCGAGCTTCGATCTCGCCAAGTTCGTGACCCACGTCGTTCCGTCATCGATCTTCGACGCGATGGCGACCAACGAGATCATCGAGATCGTCGTCTTCGCGGTGTTCTTCGGCGTGGCGATCACTGCGATCGGCGAACGGGCGGCACCACTCGTCCGCGCGACCGAAGCGCTGTCGCAGGTCATGCTCCAGATCACCAACTACGTCATGCGCTTCGCCCCGTTTGCCGTATTCTTCGCCGTCGCCGCCACATTGACCGAGCGCGGACCGGCGGTAATCGGCGATCTCGCCTATTTTATGGGCAGCGTTTACCTTGGGCTCATCACACTGTGGCTCCTGCTGATCGCCGCGGCGTGGCTAATCGTCGGGCGGCGCACCGTGTTCTTGGTGCGTTACATCCGCGAGCCGCTGCTGCTAGCCTTCACCACGGCGTCGTCGGAGGCTGCGTATCCGCGGACATTGGAGGCGCTCGAGCGGTTCGGCGTGCCCAACAAGATCGCCAGCTTCGTGCTGCCGCTGGGCTATTCGTTCAACCTCGATGGTTCGATGATGTACATGACGTTCGCGTCGTTGTTCATCGCGCAGGCGTACGGCATCCACCTCACGCTCGGTGAGCAAATCACCATGCTGCTTGTCCTTATGGTCACGTCGAAGGGAATTGCCGGTGTGCCGCGCGCCAGCCTGGTGGTGATCGCGGCGACACTGCCGCTGTTCCATATTCCCGACGCGGGGCTGCTGCTGGTCCTCGCGGTCGATCACTTCCTGGACATGGGACGGTCAGCGACAAACGTGATCGGCAATGCGGTAGCCGCGAGCGTCGTGGCGCGGTGGGAAGGTCATCTCGACCCCGCCGCGCCGCCCGAAATCGAGCCACCTCACGCGCCGGGCCATGGCATCGCCTGACTCCCGCTGTTGCCGATTCAGGCATAGGCGTAAGGGCCGCCCTTCCTGAGTGCGGTTTGATAGGCTGGGCGGGCGTGGATCTTGTCGAGCCACGCTATCGTCGCGGGGCGTGATCCGTCGAGGCCGGCGCGGTTGCGCGCCGCCTCCAGCGGGAAGCTCATCATGACATCCGCGCCGGTAAGTGCGTTTCCGGCAAACCAGGGGCGCCGCGCCAATTCCGCTTCGACATAGTCGAGATGGACGTCGATCATCGGCTGGATCCGTTTTTGCGCAGGCTTGCCCAGCAGTGGAATGCGGCCGAGCACGAGTTTGATGAGCAGCGGCGGCATCAGCGATCCTTCCGCATAATGCAGCCAGAAGCGGTAGCGCAGCGCGTCGTCGCGGTGCGCTGGCGGCCCGAGCTTGCCGTCCGCCTTTTCAATCAAATATTCGATGATCGCCCCGGTTTCGGCGATCACGCGCCCCGAATCCTCGATCACCGGCGACTTCCCGAGCGGGTGGATGCGCTTCAGTTCGGGCGGCGCGAGCATGGTTTTCTTGTCGCGCTCGTAACGCTTGATCTCATAAGGCAGGCCGAGTTCCTCGAGCATCCACAGAATGCGCTGCGATCGGCTGTTTTCGAGGTGATGGACGACGATCGTCATTCGCGGCTCCTTCCGGTCGGCTCAGGCGGCACGGGCAGACCATAGCCATGCGGCGGCGGGGAAATCCACCGCGTCCGCCGAAGCGTGGCGCTCAACGACCCCGCGCAGGCGATACAGCATGAGCGCTCTGCTTTCTACCGGCGCGGCGCGTAACAACGGTGCGGCAGGACCGATCGAGCCGAAGAAATCGAGCGCATCATCGACCGGGTCCGGTCCTGCGCCCGCTCGGTAACGGAAATCGACCGCGACCGGCGCGTCGGATTGCCAGCCCGCGGCGGCGAGGACATCGCCGACGAACACCGGATCGGCAAAGGCAAAAGGACCCGGGGCATATCCCTCCGCACGCGGCGCTGGCGTGCCGGTGATCGCAGCGCCGACTTCGCTCGCCCAAGGGTTATCGTCGGGCGCGCGAAAACAGGAAAACACCAACGCGCTGCCCGGGGCGGCGGCATTCCGCAGCGAGGATAGTCCCGCGACGGGATCGTCGAAGAACATCACGCCGTGGCGCGAGAAGAGCAGGCTGGCTGGCGAAAGGGACGGCAACACGGATTGGATGCTGCCCTGAATGAAAGTCAGGTTTGGATGACCGGCGCCACGCTCACGCGCGACGGCGATAAGCGCCGGCGACAAATCCACGCCGGTAATTCCCAGATCCGGGCGGGCCGTCGCCAGAGAAATGCTGGTCGTGCCAGCGCCGCACCCGATATCGATCGCCACCCCAGTCGTCGGCGTGGCCGGTGCGGCACGACGGATCGCGGAGTCGAGATGTCCGGCCAGATCGGCGAAGCCGGCATCGGTGCGCCGCCATTGCTCGGCCCAGGCATCACCTACCCGACCGGTCCATTCGCTCGCATCGGTCATGCCGTTTGTCCCAATCAAGCCAGTCGTGACGCCAATGTCACAAACATGGCCGGGACGGGCGGTTCGTCAAGCGCCAAACCATGAAAGGCCCGCCGACACGGGCGGGCCTTTCCAGGTGTTGCGACGGCGAAGCTAGGGTCGTCCGCGCCGCTGAAAGTTCTGAAAGTTCCGAGAAACGGTGTTTTCAGAGATCGTCATCCTCATCCGGGCCAGCCATCATTTCTTCGGCGACCTTGTCGGTATGCTTACGGATCGCAGTCTCGAGCCGGTCGCACATCTCGGGATTTTCCTTGAGGAACGTCTTCGAATTCTAGCGACCCTGGCCGATACGCACGCTGTCGTAGGAAAACCATGCTCCCGATTTCTCGACCAGTCCTGCCTTTACGCCGAGATCGAGAATCTCGCCGATCTTCGACACGCCCTGACCATACATGATATCGAATTCGACCTGCTTGAACGGCGGCGCAACCTTGTTCTTGACGACCTTGACGCGCGTCGTGTTGCCGATGATCTCGTCGCGATCCTTGATCTGCCCGGTACGGCGGATGTCGAGACGGACCGAAGCGTAGAATTTCAGCGCATTGCCCCCGGTCGTCGTCTCGGGATTGCCGTACATCACGCCGATCTTCATGCGCAGCTGGTTGATGAAGATGACCATGCAGCGCGAACGACTGATCGAGCCGGTCAGCTTGCGTAGGCTCTGTGACATCAGGCGCGCCTGAAGACCAACATGGCTGTCACCCATCTCGCCCTCGATTTCGGCCCGAGGCACGAGTGCGGCAACCGAGTCGATAACCAGTACGTCGATCGCGTTCGAGCGGACCAACGTATCGACGATCTCAAGCGCCTGCTCGCCGGTGTCGGGCTGCGACACGATCAGCTCGTCGATATCGACCCCCAGTTTCTTGGCATAAACCGGATCGAGCGCATGTTCGGCATCGACGAATGCGGCGGTGCCCCCGCCCTTTTGCGCCTCGGCGATGACGTGGAGCGCGAGCGTGGTCTTGCCCGAGCTTTCCGGCCCGTAGATTTCAATCACGCGGCCGCGCGGCAAGCCGCCGACGCCCAAAGCGATGTCGAGCCCGAGCGAGCCGGTCGAGATCGTCTCGACCTGCATCGTCTCTTTCGAGCCCAATTTCATCGCCGAACCCTTGCCGAACGCGCGATCGATTTGCGCCAGCGCGGCGTCGAGCGCCTTTTGCCGGTCGCTATTTGCCTTGTCGGATACTGCCATGTTGCCGTCGATGACCTTCAAAGATGCTGCCATTGGAGCCTCCGTCGCTAAACCGATGTGCCGGTGCGTTCAATGCGTCTTGGAAACTTGTGTATCGCGTTTGTTCTAATAGAACAATAGCGGAACGTTTAATTATTTCAGCCGAATTGGAGCAACGACGAAGCGGACGAAACGGGGTTGCTCGTCGTTCCGGCGCGCGCGACAGGAGGTGCATGATGACCCCGGACTTTATCGCCGGCCTGCCCAAGGCCGAACTTCACCTTCATATCGAAGGCAGCCTCGAACCCGAGCTAATGTTCGCGCTCGCGCAGCGCAACGGCATTGCGATCCCGTTTGCCTCGATCGACGACGTGCGCGCGGCCTATCATTTCTCCAACCTGCAGGACTTCCTCGATATCTATTATGCCGGCGCGAACGTGTTGCAGACCGAAGCGGATTTCCACGATCTTGCCGTCGCCTA
>JBDSKT010000338.1:0-3903 GCA_039916765.1 Sphingomonas sp. | reverse complement strand
CGCAACCTGTACAATTTCCTCTCGACCTTTTGGGACAAGGAGGCGGGCAAGCCGGTGCTCGACGCCGAGATCGGCGACGCGGTGCGGCTGACCCGGGATGGTAAGATCGTCAATGCGAGGTTGCTGGGATGAAATTTGTCTTGTTATTGGCCGCCGCGCTCACGCTGGCTGGCCCGGCGGTGGCACAAAAGAGCCCTATGACCGTCTTTGAGAGAGATGGCATATTGTCGGCCCGCCTCGCCGCCGCGCTGCGCGGCGGTATCGCGGATTCCCCCCGGTTTCGCACCCCGCGATCGACCCATGATGACGTATATCAACTGGTCTTCACCGCCGCACCGCATCCCCTGCCCGGCGGGCGTTTTGCGTATGAAATGGAACTGATGCGGCTCGACCAAACCGGCGTGCCGATCACCGTCACCACGCTCGAGGGATCGTGCTGGCGCGCGCGCATGGTGCCTTGTTCCTCCGCTATCCTGGCCCATGCCGCGCACGCGCTGGGATATTAGGCATGGACTTCATCGCCATCCTGTCGATCTTCGTGATGGCCTGCTTCGTGGGCTATTACGTGGTTTGGTCGGTCACGCCGGCGCTGCACACGCCGTTGATGGCGGTGACCAACGCGATTTCGAGCGTGATCATCGTCGGCGCGCTGATCGCCGGCGCGGCTGGCGGGATCGGCGGCGCCGGAGCGACCTCCAAATGGCTTGGGCTGGTCGCTGTGGTCCTGGCCAGCGTCAACATCTTCGGCGGCTTCGCGGTCACCGCGCGGATGCTCGCGATGTACAAGAAGAAAGACCGGCCGGCGGCCAAATGATCGTCGGGGGAGGCAGGGGAAACTGATGCACGAAGTCACGGTCGATCCCTGGGCGGCGCTGGCCTATCTGGTCGCGGGAGTGTGCTTCATCCTCGCGCTGCGCGGGCTGTCGTCGCCGGTGTCGAGCCAGCGCGGCAACCGCTTCGGCATGATCGGCATGACGATCGCGGTGGTGACGACGTTGGCGACGCATGTGCCGCAACTGGCTTTAGCGGACCTTGATCCGGCATCGATCGAGCACGGTTTTACGGTCGATTTCACGACGATCGGCGAAATCCTCCTCGCCATTGCCATCGGCGCGGCGATCGGCATCACCACCGCGCGGCGGATCGCGATGACCGCGATGCCGCAGCTCGTCGCGGCGTTCCATTCGCTGGTCGGGCTGGCGGCGGTGCTCGTGGCGTGCGCCGCGTTCCTCAACCCGCTGGCATTCGGCATCGGCGATCTCGTCATCCCGATGATCGCGCGGCCCTTCGTCGCGATCCATCAGGTCAGCCGGATCGAGATGGGGCTCGGCGTCGCGATCGGTGCGATCACGTTCTCGGGCTCGGTGATCGCGTTCCTCAAACTCAACGGCAATATGGGTGGCAAGCCGATCATGCTGCCCGGGCGCCACGTCATCAATCTCGCGCTGCTCGCCGGTATCCTCGGACTGATCGCCTATTTCACGCAGGACCAGGCACCGTGGATCTTCTGGACGATCACTGGCCTGAGCTTCGCGATCGGCTTCCTGCTGATCATCCCGATCGGCGGGGCGGACATGCCGGTCGTGGTCAGCATGCTCAATTCCTATTCGGGCTGGGCGGCGGCGGCGATGGGGTTCACGCTGCACAACACCGCGATGATCATCACCGGCGCGCTGGTCGGATCGTCGGGCGCGATCCTCAGCTACATCATGTGCCGCGCGATGAACCGGAGCTTCATCAGCGTGATCGCCGGCGGGTTCGGCGGCGACAGCGGCGGGGCCGGCGGCGAAGCGAAGGAACAGCGGCCGTGGAAGCGCGGCTCGGCCGAGGACGCGGCGTTCCTGATGAGCCAGGCCGAACAGGTCATCATCGTCCCCGGCTACGGCATGGCGGTGGCGCAGGCGCAGCACGTGCTGCGCGAGATGGCCGACAAATTGAAGGCCGAGGGCGTGCGCGTGAAATACGCCATCCACCCGGTCGCCGGACGCATGCCGGGGCACATGAACGTCCTGCTCGCCGAGGCCAACGTGCCGTATGACGAGGTGTTCGAGCTGGAGGACATCAACAGCGAGTTCGCGCAGACCGACGTCGCCTTCATCATCGGCGCGAACGACGTGGTCAATCCTGCCGCCAAGACCGACAAATCATCGCCGATCTACGGCATGCCGGTGTTCGACGTGGGCAAGGCCAAGACGGTATTGTTCATCAAGCGGTCGATGGGCGGGGTCGGTTATGCCGGGGTCGATAACGACGTATTCTACGCAGACAACACGATGATGCTGCTCGCCGACGCCAAGAAGATGGTCGAGGAAATCGTCAAGGCGCTGGACTGACGCGCAAAGCCGCCCCGTCACCGCCAAAATCGATCCATATGGCGTCGCTGCGGCGCGTAACGCACCGATATGGTGCCATAAACGCTAACCCTATCGCGTAGAATGCGTAGTTTGCCGCGCATCGGCGCAGGTGAGCGGGGACACGATGACTCGATCGGCAACGGACACGGCCTATGCCAGCGGCCCGGCGGTGCTGATCATCGCCAATGGCGGTGCGGATTCGGCCGCGGCGCAAGAAGCGGTGGCGCTGGCGGGCGGGCGATCCGGCGGTTGCGTGACGTGGGCCGATGCCACCGAGCGGCTTGCGCGGCAGGGCGCGATGGGCGTGCTGCTGGTCGAGGCGATGTCGGCGGGCACGGCGGCGATCGAGCGCGTGCTGCCAAGCCTCGATTTGCTGGCCCGCGAGGGTATGGTCAAGATCATCGTCGTGCTCGCGCCCGAACAGATCGACCTGATCGCGGCGCATCTGCTGGGCGAGCAGGCCGAGCTGCTGTGCGCGCCGAGTATGGCCGAGCGGACCGCAGCGGTCGCCGTCGCGCTCGCCCCCGCCGGGCCGCCCCGCCTGCACGATGCCGGACGCGAGACCGAGGCGGCGCGGCTGCGGCGGCTCAACGAGGAAGTGGCGCGGATCGCCGAGACGCTCGCACGGCTTAGCCGCGACACCGCCGACACGCCGCGACCCTCGCTGCTCGGCGACCGGATCGCCGCCTATGGCGCGCCGCACACCGCCGAATGCCCGGCGGTCACCGCGACCGAGATCCGCGCCGCGATCCGTGCGCGGCGGCTGCGCGACAAGGCGATACCCGGCGGACTGTTCGAGGATCCGGCATGGGACATGCTGCTCGACCTGTTCGCCGCCGAGCTCGAGCGCGCGCAGGTCTCGGTGTCCAGCCTGTGCATCGCCGCCGCGGTCGCGCCGACGACGGCGCTGCGCTGGATCGGCAAGCTGACCGATGCCGGGCTGCCCGAACGGCATCCCGATCCATTCGATCGGCGGCGCGCGTTCCTGGCGCTGAGCGACCGCGCGCGCGACGGATTGGCGCGGTATTGCGCGGCGGTGAAGCACGAAGGGCTGGCGATCGCTTGAGCCGTCGTGCGAGCGTGCATACCGGGCGGGGTTGCAGGGCGCGCGCCGACATGGCATCGCGCGATCTCCCCGCGGTTCCCCGATGGGCGAGGGGGCGCTTAGCTCAGCTGGTAGAGCGGCTCGTTTACACCGAGTAGGTCGGCGGTTCGAACCCGTCAGCGCCCACCATAACCTACAAGTCGCGGATCAGCCGGACGGCCAGCGCGATCCACGGCGGATCGGTCACCACCTGCTGGCGTGCCCCGGCACCGAGCGGCAATAGCTGGAGCTTGCCACCTTCCCCGCCGGCCCCCGCTTCGCGGCCGATCAGCCGGCCGAACAGGAAGCGACCCGCCGGACGCGGCACCAGCACGTCGCGATTGAGCGCATTGCCGAACGCGTCGGGTGCGAGGCGATCGCACCAGATCTCATCGCCGGCGCGGTAATCGCCGATCCCCGCGACGACGGTAATCGCGACGAGCCCCGGCGCGGGGCGGGGCGGGG
>JBDSKT010000337.1:0-8332 GCA_039916765.1 Sphingomonas sp. | reverse complement strand
GACGCACGACCAGGTCATGCGGACGCTCGCCCGCCCGGCGTCACGACGCCCGCGCCCAAATCGGGCGTGGCGTTCGCTATCGGTGGCAGCTCGACACCAAGCCGCATGTCCGCCTCAACCTTTCAATTCGCGGCGTCACACAGCCCGATGGCAGCTGATCGACTCGCCGTCGTCGCCTTGGAGTTCCCCTATGATCTCGCGCCGACGCCCGCAATTGCGCGCTTGAGGGCAACGCCGCGCATCTGTCCCCGCGCCGCGAGACCGCCCTTGCCCGAACAGCGCGCGAATGCCGCCGACGGGACAGCTTGCGACAATTGCGCCATTGCCGGAGCGCGCTCGCGCGCCTAGGCGCATCGCCGATGCGTGTGGCGTTGTTTCAGCCCGGACCTGGCCGGCAGCGCGTGCCGTTGCGCGAACGGGTGACGGCATCCGGGCTGGCGATCGCGATCGAGCTCCTGATCGCGCTTGCGCTGTTATATGCGCTGACCCCGCTTCGCCAAACGATCAAGACCCAGTCCGAACCAAAGTCCTTCACGCTGAGCGACACCTCCGACAAGCAGGCGGCGACACGGTCCGTCGCCCGGCACGCCGCCAAGCAGAAGCGCGCCGCCGCCGCGGCACCAGCGCCGAGCCGTGCTCCGGTGCCGACGCGCACGCCTGTAAAGAGCGCGCCCAAGTCGTTCCAGCTTGCCGGGTTGCTGCCGATCGACCTCGACAAAGCCGATATTTCGAAGATCCACAGCGGCGAGGCGGCCACCGCCGATGCCGGCAACGGCGCGGGCAAGGACAGCGGCACGTCGTACGGTCCTGGCGACGGCCCGGGCGGTGAACGGCTTTTCAACGTCGCCTGGTATCGCGAGCCGACGAACGCCGAACTCGCCGGCTATCTCCCCAACGGAGCGCCACCGAACAGCTGGGCGGAAATCGCGTGCAAGATGATCGCCGATTACCACGTCGAGAATTGCCGTCCTCTCGGCGAGTCGCCGGCCGGGTCCGGCCTGGCGCGGTCGATGCGCCAGGCGGCGTGGCAATTTCTGGTCCGTCCGCCGCGCGTGGGCGATAAGGTGATGCTTGGCACCTGGGTGAGGATCCGGATCGACTTTTCGGCAAAGGCCGGTGGGTAAGGCCTGACGTTTTCGATCGATATCGCCGCGCTTTGCCCAGCCCATATCCGATCCGCTTCCCAAATGTGCGCCCTGCGGTATTTTGAGCTTCCGTTCGGCTAGTCGCGTTTCGGGTTGCTACCCATCCGGTGCCGCGCCTACATACCCGAAATTCCAAACGTGGAGGCTCGGATGCGCAGCTATCTCAAACATTACATCGATGGCGCGTGGGTCGAGAGCACGGGTGGCGCGCGGCACGAGGTGATCAACCCCGCGACCGAGCGGCCATGCACCGAGATCATGCTCGGATCGACCATCGACGTCGACAGAGCAGTTGCGGCGGCGCGCAAGGCGTTCGAGACCTATTCACAGACCAGCGTCTCCGAACGCATCGCCCTCCTTGAACGCGTAATCGAAGAGTATAAGGCGCGCATCCCTGATCTGGCCGCGGCGGTGAGCGAAGAGATGGGCGCCCCAATCGGCTTTGCCAACATGGCGCAGGCGCCAGCCGGGTTGGGCTATTTCATGGGCACGCTCGCCGCCTTGAAAGAATTCACGTTCGAGGAAAAGATCGGCAAGAACCGGGTAGTGCACGAACCAATAGGCGTGGTCGCAATGATCACACCGTGGAATTGGCCGCTCAACCAAATTTGCGCGAAGGTTGCCCCGGCATTGGCGGCCGGTAACACCATGGTCCTGAAACCGTCCGAAGAAGCGCCGTCCAACGCCCTGATCCTTGCCGAGATCCTCGAAAAGGCTGGTGTTCCAAAGGGCGTGTTCAACCTCGTCAATGGTGACGGACCGGGGGTCGGCGCCGCGCTGTCGAGCCACAAGGATGTCGATATGGTAAGCTTCACGGGATCGACCCGCGCCGGTATCGCGGTAGCGCGGGCCGCTGCCGCGACGGTCAAGCGCGTGCATCAGGAGCTCGGCGGCAAGGCACCCAACGTCGTTCTCGAAGGTGCCGACCTCGCGGCTGTCCTGCCACCAACGGTCCAGGGCGTGCTCGCCAATTCTGGACAGAGTTGTATCGCGCCGACCCGGCTGCTCGTCCATCGGAACCAGGCCGGCGAGGCGGTGCGGACCGTCAAGGCGATCATGGAAAGCGCAGCGGTCGGCGATCCGGGAGAGATGGGCGCGCATATCGGCCCGGTCGTCAACAAGGCGCAATTCGACAAGATCCAGGGCCTGATCCAGTCCGCGATCGACGAAGGCGCGACGTTGGTAACCGGAGGTACCGGGCGACCGGATGGGCGCAATGCCGGTTATTTCGTCAAGCCGACATTGTTCAGCGACGTAACACCCGACATGCGCATTTATCGCGAGGAAACGTTCGGGCCCGTTGCCACGATCACCACGTATGAGAGCGGCGACGAGGCGATCGCTATGGCCAACGACACCGACTATGGCCTTTCCGCGACGATCTCGGGCGATCCGGCTGAGGCGGCCAAGATTGCGGGCCGGCTGCGGGCCGGGCTTGTCACGATCAACGCCTGGTCCGGTGGGGGCGGCACGCCGTTTGGCGGCTACAAGCAATCCGGCAACGGGCGTGAGGGCGGCAAATACGGCCTGACCGATTTCATGGAGCTGAAGACAATCGTCGGCGAGCCGGCCTGAGATCCCGCTACCGTATCAAGTGGACGGACACCTGCGTCGGTGCGGTTCAATAATCTTTCGACACGCGCACGTTGGCGCTCTGACGTCCGAGCGTCGAGATGCTTGAGAGCAACGACAGCCAGCGCGTTACCTGGAACTCCACCTGCGTCGCAGAATAGCCCTGCCCGTCAGTGATGATCTCGGCATAGAGCCGGCGAGTGATATATTTGCCGGCGGCGAAAGAAGTCTTGGCGCCGGTCTGCGGATCGGCGGGAAGGATGCGAAGCCGGTCGAGACCGGCGACGCGTCGCACCGCGTTGATCGGATCGAGCCCACCCTTGCCGTTCTGAAGCGCGGCGACTGCGGCTGCCAATTGCAGCGCCTCTGGTGCCGACAGATTGGTGATCGATGTACCGAACAGCAGACGGGAAAGCAGCTCGTCTTGCGGCAGTGCAGGAACCGAGGTGAAACTGATTTCCGGCTTCTGCGCAAAACCCGTGACTCGAATGGTCGCCGACAGGCCGGTAGTGTCGGCATTGGCGGAAATATCGAGCGATGGATTCGCCGGCACGCCGCCGTCGAAACGGATCAGCCCGCGCTCGAGCTGGAATTCCCTTCCTGCGAACTGGTAATCGCCGCGAATCAGATCTGCACGGCCGCTGATCGCCGGATTGTCGGGCGCGCCGCCGATCTCCAGGTTGGCCGACCATTCGCTCGAGAGGCCAAGCCCTGTAACGAAGAGTTGGTTGGAGGCGCGCGCCTTGATCGCCAGCCGCCACGGCACGCGCGGCGTTTGTTCCTCGTCGCTTGCGGAGCCACCATAAGGCAGATTGATCTCGCGGACGTTGAGTTGCGGCACCGCGCTCGCCGCCGTTGCCTGGCCCAACCGGTAGCGGCTCTTATTGAGCACCAAATCACCCGAGATGATGCCGCCATTGCCGTCCGACTTGAAATTCAACGGGCCGGTCACCGTCGCGCCGATATCGTCACGGTTGATCATCACCGCGTGATCCGCCTGCAGCGACAGATCGATACCGAAGCCGTTCTTTGCGGCAAGGTCGAACGTGCCCGACCCGGTGACTTTACCGCCCTTGCCGGCGTCGGCGGTGAATTGCGGAACGACCAGCTTCGATCCATCGAAGCTGGCGGTAGTTTGAACATTGGTCAGCACCGTGCCGGTCGTGCCGCTCTCGATCCGTGCGCCCTTGGCCTGGACCAGCCCCTTGATACGCGGATCGTTGACCTTGCCGCCGAAATCGGCACCGATCGCGACCGGCCCCGTCAGGTCGAAAAGTTCGATGTTGGTCAGCCGCCACAGCGTGTTGGCCGGTCCGTCATACCGCAATTGTGCGAACAGTCCGGCGTTGGCGAGGCGGCTCGCCAGGCTGCCTCCCGCCGGAAGCGTGAGCAGCGCCTGCGCCCGCCCGACCGTACTGCCCCCGGTCGCGATGACCGCCCGTGCGGCAGCCTTGCTCGGCTGCAGGATGCCGCTCACGCCGACATCGACGGGTTGGGACGAAAGCACCAAGCCCGAGCGAGTCAAGCCGCGGACGGTCATATCGATTTTGCCGCTCGGCGCCGCGCCGCCCGACTGCATGTAAGAAAGGGTGCCAGACGCACTGCCGCCGAGGCCGAGGCCTGGATAGCCGATATCGAGCACCGAGAGCGGCATGCGCGACACCGACGCATCGATGGCGTTCCCGCCGCTCGAGAAACGCCCGCTAATCTGCGCCTCGCCGCCCGCAAAGCTCAACCTTGACGGCGCCAGCCGCCAGCCGTCCCCGTCGCGCGTGAGGACCGCCGGGGTAAGCAGCTTCAGCGCCCTGCGATCCAGCGTTCCCTGAGCCGAGAAGGTGTAGCGATCCGGCGTGACCTGGGTGACCGTCTGGATATCGAACGCGCGACCGCGTGATCCGGAGATGGAAGCCCTGATCTCGCCCGTCCCACCGCGCAGGTGCGCGGTCGCGGCAAACCGTCCGAGGGACAAATTGCCGCGTCGCAGCCCAGCACCGGTTGCAGTCGCCTCGATCGACACGCCCGCCGGATCGAGCAAGGCGATCAGATCGATATGCCCGCGCCGCAGCATTCCGGTATCGCCAAGCCGCGCATTCGCCGCATCGATATGCGCCTCGATCCGCTGGATGGCGCCGACCGGGCGAAACAGCAATTGCCCGGTCAGCCCGCCGCCTGACAGTGCCATCTGCCCGTCGAAGCCGCCCGTGACGATCTTGAGATTACCCGTGAGATGCGTGCCGCTGATGTCGAGCGCTGCAATCTGGACAACCGACTGGCCGCCGGGGGGCAATAGTATCGCGCCTTGGCCGCTAAACGCCCCGAGCTTCGACCCGCCCTTGGCGGAAAAGTTGAAGCCCTGCGGCGTCGGGTCGAGATGTATACCGACATTGGTCAGCCCAAGACTGTCGTTGGGATGCGCGAATACGAGGTCGAGCATGGGCTTGTCGATCTTGCCGTCGAGCTTGAGCGCCAGGGGGCCATACGTTGCTTGCCGGCCGCTCCCCTCAAAATGGAACGTGCCGTCTTTTCGCCGAAACCCATTGCCGACAATAGCGATCTGGGGCGCGGTGAGATGCAAATTGGTCAAGTGAAGCACGCCGTCCGGCGTACGCTCCAGCCCGGTGACGATGCGCGGCAGGCCTCCCGCCAAACTGCGGAAGAACGCGTTGTCCAGCCGCACCATCTGCGCGCTGCCCGTTCCGACGACGCGGGTTCCCTTACCGCCAGCTCCGGGAACCACCTTGAGCACGGTCTTAACATCGACGATGCCTAGGCCGGGGATCAAATAGCGGCCGAGCGCACCGTTGATGCCGATGTCGTAATGCCCGGACACGAGATCGAGCATGAGATTGATCCGGGCCGTCAACTTATCCGATTTGACCCGAAGATCGTCGCCGGTGAGAAGTTTCGACGTAACCCGCAGCGCGCCATCGACCGAGAGATTGCGCAGGATGCCCCCCGCCACATCGCCTACCCCCGTCACCCGCGCGGCGGTAAAGCGGATCGGCACGAGGATCGGGGCCTTGGACAAATGGCCGGCCCCGCCCGCGCGAACCAGCTCGAACCCGGTCTGATCAAACGCCACTCGATTTGCGGTAAGGCGATAATCAAACGCCGCCGTGGCAAAAGTACCGTCAAGGATCGCGCGCAGGTCGATATCGCGGCCTGTCATGTTGGGGAACAGCGCCTGAGGCTCGAGAAGCCGCGCACGGATGTGGAGCGCGCGATACGCGCTAGAGGCGAGATCGAGCCCCCCGTTCGCCTCGATCATCAACGCGCGCGATCGCAGCTGCAGCGATCCCTTCAATTGCCGGTCAGCAAGCGTCGCCTTGCCGTCGACGCGTACGAGCGGCGCTGTCAGCGCGGCGACCTTGCCGCCGGTGAGCGCCGAGGGGACCAGCGTCCCCGACAGCGCGTAGGTCCCGGCCTGATTGTCCAGCGCAAGATCAATGACACGCGTCGTCCCGGCATACGCCATCGCGGTGCCACGCCACGCGCGCCAGGCGCCATCGCCCTCCACATCGATCGCCAGCGGCTTTGCAATGCCGGTCAGCGTGGCAAGCACCCCCCTGCGCGCGCCGCGCGCATGCAGGTCGAGATCAAAACGGTCACGGTCGGGCTCAGCGTCCAGCTTGAGCGCGAGCGTATCGCTGCCCTGGACCACGGCGTCGAGCGCGACGATGGCACGACCCGAACGGATATCGGCCTTGCCGCGTAGCCGTCCGACGCGCGCGACCCCGGTCACGGCCGGCCCGACGATCAGCCGATCGATCGCCAAGTCCCCGATACGAATATCGAAAGACGGAAGGATTGGCCCCTTCTTGCCGCTCGGCACGAGATCGGGCGGTCTGACGAACGTCGCCTGGGCGACGTGCAGCCGCGAAATATCGAGCCGGTTGTTCAGCCAAGCAAACGGTGCCCAGTGGAGTTCGGCGCGGGGAGCGGTGAAGACGACGCCTTTGCGGTCGCTGACACGGACATCGACCAGAGTCGCCTCGTCGTAAAGCGAACCCTCGATGCGCCCGACGTGGAAACGCAGCCCATTTGCCGGGCGCAACGCGGCGATCCGATCCGTCACCCAGCGATGACCGATGCTCGTATCGAGCACCCATAAGCCGATAACTGCGATCGCCAACACGCCGAATAAGGCCGCGATGAGCCAGCGCCACCACGCGCGGCGACGGCGCCGTGGCGTTGATGGCGGCGCGGGCGCGGATGCTGGTACGGGCGCCTCCGTTGGCGTTTCCTCAGTCAAAACGCCTGCCCGAGCGAGACGTAAACCGCGACCCGAGGGTCGCCCTTTACCGGATTGATGGGCGTTCCCACGTCGATGCGGATCGGCCCGAAGTTGGAATAGTAACGCAGCCCCAACCCCGCGCCATAACGCAGGTCGGTCACCTTGGGTGTGGCCGAGGTATAGATGTTGCCTCCGTCGAGGAACGGTACGATGCCGAAATTGCCGAAGGTCTTGACCCGCGCCTCGATCGAGAATTCGGCCAGACTGCGCCCGCCGATCGGCACGTTGTTGGGATCGCGCGGGCCGATGTCCTGGTAGCCGTAGCCGCGTACCGACGCTCCGCCGCCGGCATAGAACCGCCGCGACGGCGCGATCGCGTCACGCGGCGCGCCGGCGATGGTGCCGAGCCGGATACGTCCGGCAAGAACGACTTTCTCGCCAAACGGATGGTAGGCGCTGGCGTCGATCTGCGCGCGGGCATAGCCGAAGGTCTTGCCCTCGAACGACACTTCGGGCGAAAGCCGTCCGCCGAGGCGAAAGCCCTTGTGTGGATCGAGCAAATCGTCCGACCCGTCATAGTTGAGCGTGCCCGGCAGCGCTGCGATATAGTAAATCTGCTTGCGCGGCGCGCCAGTCGTCGGATCCACATCGCGCTCGTCGGTCGCCGTCAGCTCGGCGCCGACCGACCACGTCCATTTCTTCTGAAAGAAAATATTGGTCTGGCGCTCCAAGCTACCCGACAGCGACGCCGTTTTCGCGCGATAGGCGGTGCGTTGCAGGTTGGAGAGCGTAAGCTGCCCGTTGAGCACGCGGTCGCGGCCGTGGAAGTTGTTGCGGCGGAAGATCACCCCGGCCAGCTGTTCCTGCGTTCCGGCCACGGCGCGCAACGTCAGCGCACCTTCCGGGGGAAACAGATTGCGGTGCGTCCAATCGACCTCCGCGCGCGCGCCCTCGCCCGTACCGTAACCCAGCTCGCCCGCAATCGTCCGCGGCGGCGCCGGTTCAAGTTTGACGGCGACATCGACTATGCCGGGTCCCGCATCGACCGGCTTGACGTCCGCGACCGAGACCAGGCCGGTCTGAATCAGCGCGCGGTGCAGATCGTCGAGCGAATTCGAATCATAGGGCTGGCCGGGGGCGAAGCGCGCTATCTCGGTCAGGTGGTCGGCACCGAACACGTGGTTGTCGGGGTTGACGAAGATCTTGCCGAATCGCTTGGGCGCGCCGGGATCCACGGCGAGCTCGAGCGTTGCGGTGTGCGTCGCGTGATCGACAACGACATTCGGCGCGCCGACGGTGGCGAACGGGAAGCCCTCACGGCCGATCTTGGCGGTCAATGCCGCCTGTCCCGCGACGATCGTGTCGGCGTTGACGGTATCCT
>JBDSKT010000336.1:0-7020 GCA_039916765.1 Sphingomonas sp. | reverse complement strand
GTTCGGCCACGGCTTCTGTATCGTCGAGTTCAACGAACAGGGTTACGACGCGGCATGACGCGATATCCCCGAACCATCGCAGCACCCCTAGCGAGGACCGCCCGACGAAAATGCGATTGGTTGGGCTGGTGCCGCCTACAGGACTCGAACCTGTGACCCCCGCATTACGAATGCGATGCTCTACCAACTGAGCTAAGGCGGCGCGCCGGCTGGTGCCGAGCGAGCGGGGGCGATTATCAGGTCGGCCGCTGACTGACAAGCGCGTGTGTCGCGCCCTTTACGCAACGTTTACCACGCGCGGTGCACACCGTTCGCGTGGCCGGTCTTCGGGCCATCTGAGGATAGTGTGGCGCATGGATAACGTTCGCGGCTTCGACGAGGAGCGGATCGAGGCGGATCATGGTGACGGGGGCACGCATGTCGAGGAACCCGGCATGGAGATCGGCGTCGATGAGCGCCGCATGCACGTACGCGCCTATAATCACTGGGTTTCGTTGCTCGGCGGCCGTGCCTACCCGTCGATCAAGGATCTCGATCCTGCCAACATCGCCGATTTCGGCCCGCACAGCGTGCTGCTCGATTTCTCCCGCGGAATCGAAAATCCTGCCATCGCCTTTCTGGGTCGCGCGCTGCGCGAGGAGTGCGCGCTCGATTCGAGCGCCGCGCACATCGCCGACGTGCCGCCGCGTTCGCTGCTGTCGCGGCTGACCGATCATTATCTGCAGATCATCGCCAACCGCGCGCCGATCGGCTTCGAAGCCGAGTTCGTCAATGCGCGCGGCAACAACACGATGTATCGCGGAATCCTGATGCCCTTTTCGTCGGACGAGGATTCGATCGACTTCATCTACGGCGTGATCAACTGGAAAGAGCTGGTCGATGCCGAAACGCAGGCGCGACTCGATGCCGAAATCGCCGCCGCGGTCCGCGCGCAACCCAAGGCGGCAGCCGCCGCGCCGGTGTGGGCGGACGGTCCGGGCGCCGATTTTTCCGAGAAGGATGGCGGTGACGCCGCCGACCACACGCCAGCGACGGCGCCGGTCCGGCATGCCAGCCTCGGCGACCGGCTGACCTTGGCCCAACAAAGCGCTGCCGCCGTGAGCGCGGCGGATACGCGCAGCCGCGCCGCGCTCTATCGCGCACTCGACCGCGCCTATGATTTCGCCGCCGCCGCCGACGCCGATCCGCTGGGCTACCAAGCATTACTCGACGACGCCAACATCGCCATCCAGCTGCGCGCGCCGATGACCCCGGTGGTCAAACTCGTGTTCGGCGCCGGTCACGACAAAACGCGGCTGACCGAATATGCAGCGGTGCTCAGCCATGCGCGCCGCATCGGCGTGGCTGCGGGCGATCTGTCGGCCTATCTCGGCGATGTCGAGGGGGGCATCAAAGGCGTCGTCAAGGCGGAGCGCGCCGCTCGCGCGCCCGCCGCCCCGGTGAAGCGCGATCCCGCCACATTGCTCAGCGATCGTCCGGCGTTGGCGCACGTCACGGTCGATACGCGGACCAGCGCGGACGGCTATGTCGTGCTTCTCGCGCGCGCCGGAAGCGCCGGCACGCTCGATATCGTCGCGGCGCTGGACGAAGCGGCGCTGACGCAGCGAGTGATGCGCGCCGCCACGGCGTAACAGTGCTGCGCTGCAGCGACGTTTAGGCCGCAACAAGTCTTGAGCCGCGCCGCACCCGGGGGCATAGGGCGACGATGGCAAAAACCACGCTAACATCGCTGTCGGACGCACTTGCCGCCCGACTGACCAAGGGTGCTCTTCCCGGCGAGTTGCAAGGGTTCGGCAAGACCGAGCAGGCGGAGGCCGCGCGCTTCATGGCCGCAACCGCCGAGAGCCGCGCGGCAAGGAGCGCGGCGCTCGCCATCGAACCCGTGGCCGGGACCGACCCAAACCGGCGCATGCGCCTCGCGATCGTCAACGACGATATGCCCTTCCTGGTCGACTCCATCGCGGCGGCGATCGGGGCGCACGGCATCGGTATCGAGCGGATCATCCATCCCGTGCTCAGGGTCACGCGCGACGGCGGCGGCAACCTCATCCGGGTCGGGGACGACGGCACGCCGGAATCCATGATCTATATCGAAATGGACCGGGCCGATGCGCGCCAGCGCCGCGAACTGGTCGATGCCTTGCACAACAATCTCAAGGATGTGCGCGCAGCTGTCGCGGATTGGCATTCGCTCCAAGATGTGATGGCCGCGGACGCGACCCTCCTTGGCGAAACCGAAGGCGCCGAGCTGCTGCGCTGGTTTCTCGACGGCCAGTTCACGCTGCTCGGCCATGAACGCTGGCGGGACGGCAAGAGCGAGGCGCCGCTAGGGCTCGCGCGCAACGCCCATGCCGTGCCCATCCTGGCCGAGGCGTCGCGCACGCTGGCGATCGACTGGTTCGCCAAGGGTGGCAAGGCTCCGTTGCTGCTCAAGTCCAATCTCATCTCGACCGTCCACCGCCATGCGCCGCTCGATCTCGTCCTGTGCCCGGTGACTGAGGGCAAGAAGGTCGTCGGAGTGTCGATCCATGCCGGATTGTGGACGTCCGCCGCGCTCACCGCACCGCCGCAAGAGGTGCCGGTATTGCGCGAGCGGCTTACGGCGCTGGAGGCACGTTTCGGGTTCGATCCCAAGGGGCATACGGGCAAGGCGTTAACCCATGCGCTCGCCGCGTTGCCGCACGACCTCGTTACCGCGTTCGAACCTGCCGCGCTTGAGGATCTCGCGCTCACCGCGATGTCGCTCGCCGACCGGCCGCGCCCCAAGCTGGTGCTGGTGCGCTCGATCCTCGGGCGTCATCTGTTCGCCTTCGTCTGGTTGCCGCGCGACGACCTCACCACCGCGCGACGCATCGCAATTGGCGAGATGCTCGCCGAAGCGGCGAACGGCAGCGTCCTCAACTGGTCGATCGCGCTGGAAGACGGCGTTGTGGCGATGATGCGCTACACGATCGACTTGCGCGGGGCGGGTTCTGCGCCTGATCCGGCGCCGCTCGATGCGCGGCTCGCGCGGATGGTGCGCGGCTGGGTTCCGGCGGTCGAGGCGGCGCTTGCCGAGGGCGCCGACGCGACCCGCGCGGCGCGACTGACGCTGCGCTTCGCGGCGACCTTTCCGGCGGGGTATCGCACCGGCAACGACGCCGGCGAGGCGGCGCGCGACATTCTCGCGCTTGCCCCGCTCGAGACCACGGCCGACCGGAGCGTGCGGCTGTACCGCGACGCAAGCGGCGCGGCGCGGCTCAAGATCTACCGCCTCGGCGGCGCGCTCGCGCTGAGCGACGCGATCCCGGTGCTGGAGAATTTCGGCTTCCGCGTGATCGAGGAAGTGCCCACCGCGCTGACCGACGAGGCGCAAAGCTTCATCCACGACTTTCTGATCGAGGCGACCGGCGGGGTTGCCGGCGTGTTCGATGGCGACACCGAGGTGCTCGAAGGCGCGATCGCGGCCGTGCTTGGCGGGACGGCGGAGAATGATGCGTTCAACCGGCTGATCCTCGACGTCAACATGGCACCGACATCGGTCGTGCTGTTCCGGGCCTGGTTCCGTTATCTGCGTCAGGCCGGCGTTACCTACAGCCTTGCGACCGTGGTCGATGCGCTGCGCCGCGCGCCCAAGGTCGCCGCCGCGCTGATCGCGCGTTTCGCCGCCGCGCACGATCCCGCGCAACGCAGCAAGGCAGAGGCACCGATCCAGGCCGCGGACAGCGCGATCGAGCGCGGGCTGGATGCCGTCTCGGCGATCGACGACGACCGCATCCTGCGCAGCATTCGTAGCGTCATCGTCGCCACCTTGCGCACCAACGCATTTGCCCCAGCCGATGCGACCGCGCTCGCCTTCAAGCTCGACTCGAGCCTGATCTCCGGCCTTCCCGCCCCCGTGCCGTGGCGCGAGATCTGGGTCTATTCGCCGCGGCTGGAGGGTATCCACCTGCGTGCCGGCCCAGTTGCGCGCGGCGGACTTCGCTGGTCCGACCGGCGCGACGATTTCCGCACCGAGATCCTCGGGCTGATGAAGGCGCAGCGGGTCAAGAATGCCGTCATCGTGCCGACCGGGGCCAAGGGCGGTTTTTATCCCAAGCAGCTCCCCTCGCCCGCGACCGACCGCGACGCGTGGCTCGCCGAGGGAACCGAGAGCTACCGCATCTTCATCCGCACGTTGCTGTCGATCACCGACAACATCGTCGAGGGGCGCGTCGTCCACCCGGCGGGCGTGACGGTCCATGACGGTGAAGACCCGTATTTCGTCGTCGCCGCCGACAAGGGCACGGCGACCTTCTCCGATGTCGCCAACGCGATCGCGATCGAGCACGATTTCTGGCTCGGCGACGCGTTCGCCAGCGGCGGATCGGTCGGGTACGATCACAAGGCGATGGGCATCACCGCCAAGGGCGCGTGGGTTTCCGTCCAGCGCCACTTCGCCGAGCGCGGGGTGGACGTGCAGACGCAATCGGTCCGCGTCGTGGGCTGCGGCGACATGTCGGGCGACGTGTTCGGCAACGGCATGTTGTTATCGAACACGCTCAAGATCGTCGCGGCGTTCGATCATCGTCACATTTTCCTCGATCCCGACCCCGATCCCGCGGCAAGCTGGGCGGAAAGGGCGCGGATGTTCGCCCTGCCGCGCTCGTCCTGGGCGGATTACGATTCCGCGCTGATTTCGAAAGGTGGCGGCGTGTTCGCGCGCACCGACAAGACGATCAAGCTGTCGAAGCAGGCGCGCGAGGCGCTTGGCATCGATGCCGGCGAGATGGAACCCGGCGCATTGATCTCGGCGATCCTGAAAAGCCCGGTCGACCTGATCTGGTTCGGCGGCATCGGCACCTATGTGAAGGCGCGGGCCGAAAACAGTATTCAGGTGGGCGATCCGGCCAACGACCGGCTCCGCGTCGATGCGGAGGATTTGCGCGCCATCGTGATCGGCGAAGGGGCCAACCTCGGCGTGACGCAGGCGGGTCGCATCGCATTCGCCCTGCGCGGCGGGCGCATCAATACCGATTTCATCGACAATTCGGCCGGGGTCGATTGCTCGGACAACGAGGTCAACATCAAGATCGCGCTCAACCGCGAGATGATCGAGGGGCGCCTTGCCTTCGCCAAGCGCAACGCTTTCCTCGCGAGCATGACCGACGACGTCGCGCATCTCGTGCTCGAGGACAACCGGCTGCAGACGCTCGGCCTGTCGATCATGGAAAAAGATGGTGCCGCCGCTGTGCCGTCCTATGTCCGCGCGATCGAGATTTTCGAGGATACCGGCCGGCTCGACCGCAAGGTCGAGGGGCTGGGCAGCAACGACGACCTGCTGCGCCGCGCGCAGGAGGGTCACGGGCTCACGCGCCCCGAACTCGCCGTGCTGCTGGCGACCGCCAAGCTCGCGCTGCAGGACGCGATCGAGCACGGCGATCTCGGCGCCGACGAGGCGTTGAAGCCCGATCTTCACGCCGCGTTCCCCAAAGCGATGCAGAAGAAATTCGCCAAGGCGATCGATGAGCACCGGCTGCGCGGCGAGATCGTCGCGACCAAGCTCGCCAACCGCATCATCAACCGGCTCGGCGTGCTGCACCCCTTCGAGCTCGCCGAGGAAGAGGGCGCGGCGATGACCGACATCGCGGCCATGTTCGTGGTGGTCGAGCGATTGTTCGATTTGCCCGCGCTCTGGGCCGAGATCGAAACCGCGGCGATGCCCGAGGCGGCGCGGCTTGCGTTGTTCGACGAGGTGGCGGTCGCGACGCGGTCACAGATCGCCGACCTGCTGCGCATCACCCGCCCCGGCACTGGCCCGGGCGCGGTCGTCGCTCGGCTCAATAAGGGCATCACCGCGCTCGACCGGCAGACCAAAGCGCTGCTGCTCGAGGAGGCGAGTGCGCAGTCGGCGAAGATCGCCGGCGTGCTCGAGGACGCCGGGGCGCCGAGGAAGCTGGTGCAGAAGGTCGTGCGGCTGTTCGAGGTGGATGGTGCGGTCGGTCTTGCCGATCTCGGCGCGCGGCTCGGCATCGACGAGACCGTGCTGACCCGCGCCTTCACCCGGCTAGGCCACGCCCTCGGGCTCGACTGGGCGCAGGCCAATGCCGCGCGCATCTCGTCGAGCGATCCCTGGGAGCGGCTGCTCATTGCCGGGCTGGCACGCGACTTCCAGCAATTGCGGCTCGAATTCCTCGGTCGTGGCGCGACCGGCAAGAGCAGCGATCCGGGCGCGCGGGTCGAGGAATGGCTGGCGGCGAACGACGCTCGCGTGAAGCAGTTCAAGGCTGTCATCGACCGCGCACGTCAGGCGCCGGCGCCAAACGCCGCGATGCTCGCGCAGATTGCCGGTCAGGCGCGCGTGTTGCTCGGACGCTAGGACACTAGCCGTCCGGGCGCGTCACTCGCCAAAGGATGCCACCGAACAGCAACAGCCACAGCGCAACCGCGAATACCGCCGCGATCGGCGGTCCGAGATACGGCCCATGCGTGCGACGCTCACGCGCCGGCGGGTCAGCGACCATTGCTTGTCTCCCATTGCCCATAGGGATTGCTGTCGCGAAGCTATCACACGTATGCGGCAACGCAATCCACCGCACTCCGCCGCCGACGCGTTAGTCGCCAGCCGCCATGCGCGCGGCCAACAGCCAGCTCCGCAGCGCGCTCGCCAGGTTCGGCGGATCGCCGGCCAAAATGCGCAATGCGTCGATCTCGGCGACCAGCGCGCTCAGCGGCAACGCGCGCCCTCGGGCCTCTTCCTCCAGCGCCTGCCAAAACGAGGGCTCGAGGCTGATCGAGGTCTGGTGCCCGGCTATCGTGATCGATCGTTTGACCGGCCCGATGAAGCCGCCGGCCGGCGGGGTGATTGGCATGGACGCCTGTCTAGCAGGTTTCGGCGTCCGCTACACCGCCGCATGCCGGCCGATCGCTGCGCCGTGCGTCAGGTCAGCCGCTTGGCCATGTCCAGATGCTTCTGCAAATCGGGCAGCGCATCCTTCGCCAATTTCTTGACGTCGTCCGGCGCCGAGCTTTCGGCTTCCTTGGTGAAATCCGAAATATCCC
>JBDSKT010000335.1:0-8119 GCA_039916765.1 Sphingomonas sp. | reverse complement strand
GGTACCCTCCATGCGTTCGGTCCGGCGGGTGGCAAGCCCGTCGCGCCGATCAACATGATGGGCGATTTTGGCGGTGGCGGGATGATGCTCGCGTTCGGCATGCTCGCCGCCATCCTGCAAGCGCAGGCGACGGGGCAAGGTCAGGTCGTCGATTGCGCGATGAGCGAGGGATCCGCCGTGCTTATGAGCATGATCTGGGGATTTCGCGCGATGGGCAGGTGGAACGGCCCTCGCGGGACCAATCTGCTCGACGGCGGCGCGCATTTCTACGACACGTACGAGACCGCGGATGGCAAATGGATCGCGATCGGTGCGATCGAGCCGCAATTCTACGCAGCGTTGCGAGGCGCCATGGGCCTCGACGACGCCGAGTGGGACGCGCAGTTCGCGCCCGCGGCCTGGCCGCAACTCAAGAACAAGCTCGCGGACCAGTTTCGCCGACGCACCCGCGACGAGTGGATCGTCGTGTTCGCGGGACACGACGCCTGTTTTGCTCCGGTGCTCGATTTCGACGAAGCTGCTGCGCATCCGCACAATGTCGCGCGAGCGGCGTTCGTCACCGCTGGCGGCGTGACACAGCCCGCGCCCACGCCGCGTTATTCGGTGAGCGGCACCGTGCCGCCGCGGATGTCCCGCGCCGAAGACGGTCGCGCGATATTATCGGAAGCGGGCTTCGCTGAGGAAGAGATCGCCGCGCTGGGCCACTGATCGTCGCTCGTCTGGCAATCACTCACGCCCCGTGCGATAAACCGCTGACGAGATAACGAGGATTCCGGAGAGCAATCATGGCTACCGCCGCCGTCCGCCGCCCCGAAACGAGCGCCTCCGAATGGGAAGCGCGTCAACAGCTCGCCGCCTGCTACCGCATCTTCGACATGCTGGGCTGGTCGGAGATGATCTATAACCATATCACCGTGAAACTCGACGATCAGGAAGGCGCCTTCCTGATCAACCCGTTCGGGCTGCATTTCAGCGAGGTCACCGCGTCGAGCCTCGTCAAGATCGACATCGACGGCAACAAGCTTGACGACAACCCCTACCCCGTCAACCGCGCCGGGTTCGTCCAGCACGCGCTCTTCCATCGGCACCTTCCCGACGCGCATTGCATCATGCACACCCATACCACGGCGGGCATGGCCGTCAGCTCGCTCGAGGGGGGGTTGCGACCTGCCAATTTCTACGCGTGCAATTTCATCGGGCAGATCGCTTATCACGATTTCGAAGGCGTCACGGTACGCGACGAAGAGGGCGGGCGTTTGCTGGCGCATCTCGGCGACAAACGGGTGATGCTACTCAAAAATCACGGTATCCTGGTGATGGGCAAGACGCTGCCGGAGGCGTTCATCAAGCACTGGTCGTTGCAGCGCGCATGCGAGATCCAGATCGCGACCATGTCGATGGGCACGCCGATCGAGGTGTCGGAGGACGTGATCAAGGTGCACCAGCGCGATCTGCACATGGCCCAGGTGCCGGGCGGTCCGGGTGCCGCAGACTTCGCCGCGATGGTGCGCAAAATGGACAAGATCGACACCAGCTGGCGCGACTGAGCGCGCCAGGACCCGGCGCTCCTGGCGCGGAAGTTGGCGAAGTTGCCGCGCAAAGCGACGTTGACCTTCGCGCTGACGTATGCGGGAACTTAGCGCGCACGATGAGCGGCGCGAAAGTGGCGGCTCGATTATGACAGATTTGCCGGTTGTAGGACAGCAGGAAACGGTCGAACCTCGAACGGTGGCCAGCGGGCCGCGGCATCGCTAACTCTCCCTCCGAGAGCCAGGACTCTGCGCCAATTGGCGTGGTCCGGGATCATCGACGTGTCTAGCGGGAGGTTGTGTGTGGTACGTATCGGTTTCGTGCAATGGCCCGATTGCCTGCGTCCCGGCGACCGCGACTGGACCGCGATTGCGCAGGGCATCAACGACGCCGGCCTCGACATACTGATCACCAATGAGCTGCCGTTTGGCGAGTGGATCGCCAGCCGGTCGTCGTTCGACCGTGCGATCGCGCAGCGCAGTATCGACGAGCACGCCGAGGGACTGGCCGCGCTCACCACATTGTCGGTTCCCGCTATCGTGACGTCGCGCCCGGCATGGGCCGGCGAACGGCTGGCGAACGAGGCGGTCCTGCTGCAGGACGGCGAAGTGCGAGCATGGCGGCGCAAACGGTATTTCCCCGCCGAACCGGGATGGTACGAGACAAGCTGGTACGAGGCGGGGCCCGACGACTTTCCCGTCGCGGATCTACACGGGCTGGGCACGGGCGTTCTATTATGCACCGAGGCGATGTTCAACGAACGCGCGCGGCGTTACGGCCGGGCCGGCGCGCGCCTGATCGCCATTCCGCGGGCGACCGGCCCCGCGCCGATATGGCGCGCGGCTGGGCAAATGGCGGCGATCGTCTCGGGCGCCTACGTCGTCAGTTCGAATCGGCTGGGCGGGTCAGACGAGCAACGCTTCGGCGGCGGCGGTTTCGCCTATGCGCCCGACGGAACGCTGCTGACCGCGACCGGACCCGACGAACGGCTTGCCGTGTTCGAGCTTGATTCCGGCAATGCCGATCGACAGCAGCATGCCTATCCCTGTTATGTCGCCGAGCCCGACATGGCGGATGAACGGCGCGCCTAACGACCGCTCGGCTCGCGCGCGTACCACCGTTTCGCGATCGGCCCGTTTCGCAATCCGCGCGCTTCGATTAAAGGATGCGCGATGACCAAGTTCACCGTCAACGGCGATGCGATCCAATACCGAATGGACCCGCAGACGCCGCTCCTATGGGCACTACGCGACGCCTCAAACCTGACCGGCACCAAATATGGATGCGGAAACGGGGAGTGCGGCGCCTGCACCGTCGATATCGACGGCGAGGCGGTGAAGGCCTGCACGGTGTCGATCGCCGCGATCGAGGGCAGCTTCGTCACCACGATTGAGGGCCTGTCGCGCGATCGCACCCATCCGGCGCAACTCGCCTTCCTGGCTGACAACGTATCGCAATGCGGGTTCTGCGTGCCCGGCATGATCATGGCCGCGTCCGTCCTGCTCAAAAAAAACCGCAACCCGGACGAGGACGCGATCAAGGCGGCGATCACCAACATTTGTCGCTGTGGCATTTATCCGCGGCTGGTCGATGCCGTCATCCGGGCGGCGCGAGTCCAGCGCGGCGACGAGACGATCGATGCCGGCGCGCTCCCTGGCACGTCGAAAGCCGGTGCCGCCCGCGCTGTCCCCGCTTTAACCCCGCCGCAGCGATGAGTTTCCTTTCGCAACGCTGACTTGTGGGTTCAGCCATCGCTCAGCCCGACTCGGCCATAAAAGCGCAAGGTCGCGCAGTTTGCGAGTGACCGCAGGAGGAATGTTCGATGCGTAAGATGATGCTGGCCGCGATCATGGCGGCTTCGGCGCTGGTGCCGGCGGCGGCGTTCGCGCAAGATGTGGATCGACACCCCGACCGTGGCCAAGGGCAGCACCACGGCGACGGCGGCAATGGCGGAGAGCGCCCACAGCGCCAGTCCCAACCTCAGCCGCAACCGCAGGCGCAAGCAGCGCCGCAGCAACGCGCCGAACGGCCGCAGTTCCAGCCGCGAGGCCCAATGCAGGGTCAGGCGCAGGGCGACTTCCGTGGCCGCGCGCGTGGTCAGGCCGGCGGCCAAGGTGGCTTTCGAAACTTCGACCGCGGGCAATATGGCGGCAATTTCCGAGGTCAACAGGCGCAGCCGCCCGTCGCGCAGTCCCAGGGGCAGCAGATCGATCCACGACAGGACCGACGCGGCGATTTCCGCGGCGGCAACCGCCAGGACATCGGCAATGGCCAATCCGGCCAGAGCTTCGATCGAGGCCACGCGTTTGATCGCGGCCAAGTCGGCAATCGTGGATATGACGGCAATCGCGGCACGGTCGCCGGCCGTGGCTATGATCGGCGCGGCGACGGCGGACGCGGCTATAACGGCGGCCACAACTGGAATCGCGATTGGCGGCAGGACCGGCGGTACGATTGGAGCCGGCGCCGCGCGGAAAACCGCGAGCTGTTCCGCCTGCCGCGTTACTATGCGCCGTCTGGCTGGGGCTATGGCTATCGCCGCTTCTCGATCGGCTTTCGCCTGAGCCAAATCCTGTTCCAGGAGAATTACTGGATCGACGATCCGTACGCCTACGACCTGCCGCCGGCCTATGGCCCGTATCGCTGGGTGCGCTATTATAACGACGCGCTACTGGTCGATATGGACTCGGGCGAAGTGGTTGACACCGTGTACGACATATTCTGGTAAACGAGTTTCGTCGCGTGGCGGGGGGCTCGGCGGAAACGCCGGGCCCCTTGTTTTTGGGCCTCTTGTTTTTTGAAGAGAGCAGGGCAAGTACGTCGCCATGCTGTTTGGGAAGAAGAAAGCGGGCGTTTCGCCCGTCCGCGCGCTCGACGGTAGCACGGTCGGCATGCGACTGGACGCCGATCCGGAGGTGACCCGGGCGCCGCTAGACACCGTGCAATTCTATTATCGGCCGAATTTTCTGACGCCGTCGCAGTGCCGCGGGCTGATGGCGATGATCGACGCCAACAAGCGGCCCTCTACCCTGCTCAGCGAGACCGATGACCCCAATTTTCGCACGAGCGAGAGCTGCGACATGGACCGCTGGTCGCCCGAGGTGCAGCCGATCGACGAAGCGGTCGCGGCCTTGCTGGGGATCGACCCGGCGAAGGGCGAGACAATGCAGGGGCAGCGCTATTCCCCCGGCCAGCAATTCCGCGCGCACCACGATTATTTCTTCGAGAGCGAGGCTTATTGGCAGGACATGGCCAAATCGGGCGGCCAGCGCACCTGGACGGCGATGATCTATCTCAACGACGTCTCGCAAGGCGGCGCGACGTGGTTTCCGCAAGCTGGATTGCGAGTCCCGCCCAAACAGGGGTTGCTGCTCACCTGGAACAACATGAACCTCGAGGGCAGCCCCAACACGCTGACCTTGCACGAGGGCACCGCGGTGGTGAAGGGCACGAAATACATCGTCACGAAATGGTTTCGCGAGGGGCGCTGGCTCAAGGGCTGAACCCGGCGTAAGGCTAGCCTGGACACATGGCGCGCATCGTCCTCACCACCATCGGGTCGCTCGGCGACCTCCATCCCTTCATTGCGATCGCACTCGCGCTCAAGGCACGCGGACATCAGCCTGTCCTGGCGGTGGCCGAGGATCATCTGGCCAAGGTGCGTGCCGCCGGACTGGAAGGAACCGCCGTGCTCCCCGGGTTCGATACGGTGCGGCAGCGGCTCGGCATGCCGGAGGACGAAGCGGTAAAGCGCGTGATGGCGGACCAGCGCTACATGCTCGAACAGGTCGTGCTGCCCTGGCTGTCATCGAGCACGGACTCGCTCGATGCCGCAGTCGCGGGTGCCGACGCGCTTGTCGCCTCGCTGTTCGTGTTCGGCGCGCCGATCGTCGCGGAAAAGCGTGCCGTGCCGCTCGTTTCGGTGATCCTCCAGCCGATGGCACTGCTCTCCGCCGAACGTCCGCCTCACACGCCCGATTTCTGGATGATGCGCGGCACGCCCAAGGGGTCGATCGGCAAGCAATGGAACCGGCTTGCCTTCGCCACCCTGCGCGGGCTGATGCGCCAGCGTTACGGCCGGACTATCGACGAAGTGCGCGCGCATCACGGGCTGGGCAAGGCCACCGATCCGTCGATGTTCGACGTGAGCCGCGAGGCGGCGCTGGTGCTTTGCTGTTATTCGCCGCTGTTCGGGCCGCTGCAGGACGACGCGCCTCCGAACAGCGCAGTCGTCGGCTTTCCGATCTTCGACAGCGCAAGCGGCGAGCCCGCGGTGTTGGACGACGAGTTGGAAATGTTCATCGCTGGCGGCGAGCCGCCCCTGGTGTTCACGCTCGGCTCCTTCGCGGTTCACGCACCGGGCGAATTCTACCGTCTGGCGGCCGAGGCGGCGACACGGCTTGGCCGACGCGCGATCCTGCTGACCGGCGGGAAGTCGAGGCTCGTGTCGAAGGGCGATATCCTCGTGCGTGCCTATGCCCCGCACTCGGCGCTGTTTGGTCGCGCGGCCGCGATCATCCATCATGGCGGGATCGGCACCACGGGCCAGGCGCTGCGCGCGGGCAAGCCCCAGCTCGTCGTCCCGCACATGGGCGACCAGGCGGACCATGCTCACCGCGTCAAGATGATGGGCGTTGGCCGCCGCCTCCTCGCCCGGCGCTTCACCGCCAAGCGCGCGGCGAAGCGGATCGCGTCCCTGCTCGATCCCGCGAATCCTTACACAGCCAACGCCGAGCGAATCGGCACGTTGATCGCGGCGGAACGCGGCGCGGAAGCCGCCGCCGACGCGATCGAGGCCGTGGTGCGGGCGCGGACATGAGTAACGTGCTCGGCGTCACAAGCTCGATCCTCGGCCAGCCATGGCGCTGGCGCGCGCTGGAAACCGATGCGCGCGATCCGGGGTTCGCCCCAGATGATCTCGTGACGCAACTGCTGCTGTCGCGAGGATGCCCGCGCGACGCGATCGAGGCGCACAAGGCACCGAGCATCCGCGCCTTCATGCCCGATCCGTCGACCTTTCGCGACATGGACCGCGCCGCCGACCGCCTCGCCGACGCGGTCCAGGCGGGCGAACAGGTGGCGATATTCGGCGATTACGACGTCGATGGCGCTACGTCGGCGGCGTTGATGATCCTGCTGCTGCGCGATCTGGGGATCAAGGCGCGGGCTTACATTCCCGACCGGCTGATGGAAGGATATGGCCCCTCGGGCGCGGCGCTGGTCCGGCTGAAGGAAGAGGGCGCGAGCCTGATCGTTACGGTCGATTGCGGCGCGCAGGCGTTCGACGCGCTCGAAATGGCGGCGGCGGCACCTGTCGACGTGATCGTCGTCGATCACCACAAATGCGCCGCCGCGCTCCCCCTCGCCCATGCGCTGGTCAACCCAAACCGGCTCGATGAGACGGACGGCGCCGAGCATGGTCATCTAGCCGCGGTCGGTGTCGCTTTCCTGCTCGGCGCAGCGCTGATCCGGACGCTACGCGCGCGTGGTTTCTTCGCCGAGCGGACCGAACCGAAATTGCTCGACTTGCTCGATATCGTCGCGCTCGGCACGGTGGCGGACGTCGCCCAGCTCCGGGGCCTAAACCGGGCGTTCGTGTCTCAGGGGCTGAAGGTGATGGCGCGGCGCCGTAACATCGGCCTCAACGCCCTGATCACCGCTTCACGGCTGTCACGCGCGCCGACCGCGACCGATCTCGGCTTCGCGCTAGGCCCGCGCATCAATGCCGGCGGGCGCGTCGGCAAGTCCGATCTCGGCGTGCGCCTGCTGACGACGGACGACCCGGCCGAGGCGGAACGGATCGCCGCGGAGCTCGACCGACTCAACGAGGAGCGCCGCGCGATCGAGGCGCTGGTGCAGGAAGCGGCGGAGGTTCTCGCCGGCGCGAAAGGCAATCGCGCGGTGATGGTGGTCGCCGGGCGCGGCTGGCACCCCGGTGTGATCGGCATCGTCGCCGGGCGGCTGAAGGAGAAATACGGCCGCCCCGCGATCGTCGTCGCGCTTGATGACATGGGCGTCGGCAAGGGATCGGGCCGGTCGATTTCGGGGGTCGATCTCGGCGCGGCGGTGCTGGCGGCGAAGGATGGCGGGCTGCTCGTCGCCGGCGGCGGCCACGCGATGGCGGCCGGATTGACCATTGCCGAGGACCAGCTCGAAGCCTTCGCCGATTTCCTCGAGGAAAGGCTTGATGCAGCGGTGACCCGCTCGATCGGCGACCGCGCGCTGCTGCTCGACGCGTTGCTTGCGCCCGGCGGCGTCACGCCCGCGCTGGTCGAGGCGATGGACGCCGGCGGACCCTATGGCATGGGCTGGCCGCAGCCACGCGTCGCCGCAGGGCCGTTCCGCATCGTGAAGGCGGATGTCGTCGGCAATGGCCATGTCCGCGTGATCGTCTCGGGCGACGACAAAAGCACGCTCAAGGCCGTCGCCTTCCGCACAGCGGAAACCGCGCTCGGCGCCGCATTACTCGGCGCGCCACCGCACCGGCGACTGTGGCTGGCGGGCCGCGCGAAGATCGACGATTGGGGCGCGCGTCCTGCCGCCGAACTGCACATCGACGATGCGGCCTGGGCGGATTGAGCGCGGAGCG